>JAYZHU010000147.1:0-7517 GCA_036166175.1 Verrucomicrobiota bacterium
GAATAGGTCCCTGTACCTGTGCGGTCGTCTCGGAATTGGCCGTTGTCAATAACGTGTTGGAGCAGTTCGAGGTATTGCTTCATGCGATATTGAGAGAGCTTTTCCGTTCCGCGCCTTGCCGTCGATGAAAAAGTCTGAGAGAGGTCGATGATTTGTCGCAGAGCCTGAACCTATTGTCTCGCAGGGAAACCCATTTCCGCGTTAGCAGAACAAGCGTTAGCGTTTTTTAAAATCAAGCCGTCGAGCCTTCCACTTGATAGGTTTCTCCGTTGAATTATATAGAGTCGACTTGGACAAGTTTTCGGCGTTTCTGTCTCCCCGTTGACGCTTACAAGACCGTCATTGATGACCTGTTTGGCCTCGCCTCCGCTAGATACCAGCCCCTCGAACTTAAGCAGCTGGTTGAGCTCAATCGTGTCTGAGTGAATTGTTATGATGCGCCGCGATTCGGAAGTCGTTGGCCTCTTGGAAATACGGCTTGAGGGAATCTGTCGACGGTTTTCAGCGAGCGATTTCAATAGAGGGTTGATTCCAACGCCAAGCTGAACTGGATCCTTGAGTTCGCGTCGCTGATAGCGCTTCATCCAGAAGACGGTATCGCTTATTAGAATCATGCCACCCCTCCAAATGAAACGTTTTATTTCGATAGTCACCATACTTAGCCTTGTAACAGCTTCATTCGCCGAGAAGCCGAATATTGTTTGGATTAGCTGCGAGGATATCAGCCCGCACATTGCGTGTTTTGGAGATCCACACGCGATTACGCCAAATCTGGACCGGCTCGCGACTGAAGGCGTCCGCTACACTCATACTTTCACAACGGCAGGAGTTTGCGCTCCTTGCCGCAGCGGAATCATCACGGGAATGTACCAGACCACGCTTGGCACGCAACACATGCGAGGCAATGCTCGCTTGCCTGACCAGATTGTTCCCTTTCCAGCCTATTTACGCCAGGCTGGTTATTACACGTCGAATAACAGTAAGCAGGACTATCAATTCGAGACCCCGAAGGGCGTTTGGGACGAATCGAGCGGCAGGGCCCATTGGCGCAAACGTAAAGACAAGGATCAACCCTTCTTTTCTGTATTCAATTTCACAGGATGCCATGAAAGTGGTATAGCCGGGGAGGCGAAGTACCGATCAGTTACGGAAGTCCTCGATCCCAGTCAAAGACAGGATGCTTATGCCTTGTCTACCTTTCCTCCTTACTACCCGGATACGCATCGGGCTCGTGAGGATTGGAAACGCAATTACGAGTTGATCACGGCAATGGATCATTGGGCTGGAGAACTTATCGCTCAATTGAAAGAAGATGGGCTCTATGAAAATACGGTCATATTCTTCTGGTCGGATCACGGCGTTGGTCTCCCAAGGGGAAAACGTTGGCTCTACGACTCGGGGACTCGGGTTCCCCTTATCGTTCGTATACCGGAACCCTTGAGGATCGGGGGGCAGGGCTCTGAGGGCATGATTTCCCAGCAGCTGATTAGCTCAATCGATCTTGGTCCTACCGTGCTCAATTTAGCAGGTGTCGACGTTCCGGGCTATATTCAAGGCCGACCGTTTCTAGGGCCCAACGCAACCGCTGCGAGAGACTATGTTTTTGGGGCCCGCGACCGTATGGATGAACGCTACGATATTATCCGTATGGCCAGAGATCAGCGGTTCAAGTACATTCGAAATTACGAGCCACTCAAAACTTACTACCAATACATGAATACGCCAGAAAAAGGGGCGACCATGGCAGAACTGCGGCAACTGCACCAATCGCGAGCATTGCCTCCGGAAGCGGAATTCTATTTCTCCCCAACCAAACCTGTAGAGGAACTCTACGATACCTGGACGGATCCCTTTGAAGTCAAGAATCTCGCTGGCGATCCTGCTTATGCGGATACGGTCTCACGATTGAGAGAGGCCCATTTGTCCTGGGTGAAACGGACTCGCGATACCGGTCTGATCGCTGAGCCCATTTTAACAGAGAGGGAAAAGGCGATCGGTCACCGGTACGGAATTCTGAGGCAAAATGACGATCCCACCTTCAACCGGCGCCTCGCCGATATAGCGGCTCAGGCTTCTAGAGGCCTCGCCGCATTGCCAAGTTTGCTCGAAGCGATGAGCGATCGCGATGCAGCTATTCGCTACTGGGGAGCTGTCGGTATCGGAAATATCGGGGCAGAGGCCAGATCTGCGGTCAAAGCCATGGAGAAAGCATTGGGCGATGAGTCAGCAGTCGTGCGCATAGCTGCTGCCCGGGCTCTTTGCCGGCTAGATATGCCTAAGAGGGCTCTGCCGGTTTTGACGAAGGAGTTGGATGAAGGAGAGCAGTGGGAGCGCTTGCACGCAGCCATCGTATTGGACGAAATCGACGAGATGGCTAGGCCGGTATTGTCGGAAATGCATGCGGCCCTAGAGCCTAGAATGGATTTGTATGCGAATGGGAAATACGCGGTAAGAGTGTTGAATCGGGCATTGAACCAGCTCGAAGGCACGAATCGGCAGGTGCCATGAGAATGAATATGAGACTCAAGACTGCCTGCCTTCTGATAATCTTCTCCTGCTTTCTAGGCACTTCCTGTTCTTCAAGAGAAAGTGATGATCTTCGATGGTTCAAAGGCAACACGCACACCCACACGCTTTGGTCCGATGGGGGTGACCTTCCAGAATCCGTCGCGGATTGGTACAAGCGTCATGGCTATCACTTTCTCGTGCTTTCCGATCATAATATTCTTTCGAGAGGAGAAAAGTGGAAAACATTGAGGGCGGACCAAGCCTTACCAGTGTTAGCGAAGGCTGAGAAGTGCTGGGGGGAAGGGCATGTAAAGACGCGATTGCTGGATGGGAAGAAGCAAGTCCGACTAATGGAGCTAGACGAAGTCCGCGAGCTCCTGGAAGAACCTGGAAAGTTCATCATGATCGAGGGATTGGAAATGACAACCGATCCGAGTGGGTATTCGGTCCATACGAATTCGATGAATATCAGCGCCTTGCTAGAGGTCGAAAAGAATAGCAACCGGACGGTTCAAGAGGAATTGGCTCTGCACGAATCGCTCGTTCATCGACACGAACATGAGACGGGTAATCCAGTTTTCTGGCAAGCCAATCACCCGAACTTCAGGTTCGCTATCACTGGTGAGCAACTGGCTGCAGCCCGTGGTCTTGAAGGCGTGGAGATCATGAATTCCAGTTCGAAATGTTTTAACCTTGGCGACGGGCGGCGCCCATCAGTGGAACGCATTTGGGATATAGCCAACACGATTCGCCTGAAGCGCGAAAGGCTTTCACCGATTTATGGAACGGCTACCGACGACACCCACGATTATCACATTGGCGATTACGTCATGAATGCTCCAGGCATATCGTGGGTCATGGTCCAAGCCCGGGAGTTGACCCCCAACGCAATCACAACAGCTATGGAGGAAGGGCAATTCTACGCGACAACTGGGGTAATTTTGAGCGAGTTGGCGTTCGACGAGGAAAAGCAGACATTGACGGTGGAGGTTGATGAGAAGGCTGGAGTAAACTATCGGATAGAGTTCAAAGGATCACTCAAAGATGTATCTCTAGACTTTGAGCCCGTTGATGATGTGGTCGACAACAAGGGTCTAGCCCACCCGGTAACTGGAAATTATCCTGACACTGGAATCGGTATGACATTCCAGGATATAGAGGACTCAAAGGCGACGTATCAGTTTAGTGGTGACGAATTATATGTTAGGGCGGTCGTTCACTGCGATGCGCCGCCGTACTTTAAATACGATGAATTTAGCGATATTGAGCAAAAAGCGTGGACGCAACCGGTTGGCTGGCGCCATTGATCTATCGCGATACAAAAGGAATTGGATATGAAGATTGGCATATTGGCGCAAATGATTGGATGGCTGCTCTTGCATTGTGTGGCTGCTGGCATCGAAACGCCAGAGTTCAAACCCTTGTTTGATGGAAAGACGCTCGATGGTTGGGTAGATGTGAATACGAGCCCAGATACCTGGTCTGTCAAAGATGGGGTACTGGTTTGTAGCGGCACTCCGATCGGAGTCATGCGTTCCGAAAAGCAGTACGAGAATTTTATCCTATCTATCGAATGGATGCATCTTGAAGCGGGGGGGAATTCTGGGGTATTCGTATGGAGCGAGGGTGAAGTCGCCAGAGAAAATCGATGGCCCAGCGGCGTCGAAGTGCAAATGTTGGAAAACGATTACCCAAAAATCCACAATCGCGTTCGGGAGTATGTAAGCGGCGAGCTATTTGGAGCAGGAACGGTCACAACGATACCCGACCACCCAAGGGGCAAAAGAAGTTCCTCAGTCGAGTATCGGTGCAAGGGGAAAGGCGAATGGAATCATTACCTAGTTGTCTGTGTGGATGGCGTAGTAAAGCTCTCGATCAATGGGAAGTTCGTTAACGGAGTGCGCGAGTCATCGGTAAAGAAAGGTTACCTATGCCTCGAGTCCGAAGGGGCCCAGATCCATTTCCGCAATATCGAGATCATGGAACTTCCGCCAGGAGTGATCAAGTCCTCGGAGATAGTCCCGCTCGTAAAGTAAGTTTTCTCACCAAGAGAGGGTCGAGTTTCTGCACTTGGATCCTTGTAGAAGCACCCGTTCAGCCGGCTCTTCCAGTGTGCCTTGAGCTCGGATCCACGAAAACTAACCATTTTTGACCAATGAAATTCCAGCACGCCCAGGCAAACGTGGCTAAGAGGAAGGCGGGCGTGGCGGAATGGTCGAGGTTAATGGTAGCGTCGTAAACAAGGCTATTGATGAACCACCCTGATAGATAAACCAGAGCAAAGCGAATGGGCTCGCTCGGCCTAAAAGCGCGGTGCCGGAATGTAAAATGCTTGTGGGCGAAAAACCCCCAGACGGAAACACACGCAAAGCTTATGCGTTTAGACCAGGATCCATCGATTTCGAAAATCGACTTTAACCCAAGGTAGACGAGGGCGTCGATCATGAAGGCGACACCGCTGACAAGGATAAATCGCACAACTTCGGAGACGAGTCTTCGTTTGTCAAACATGCGGAGTGGCTTCGGGCACAAACAGGGTCCACAGAGGGAAGAGGCCTTAGGGAAGCGGTTCAATAGTTTTCTGGGATATGGCTCAGTTCGAAATGCTTGCTAACCCATGTTGGTCTGCCCGCGTGGGTGGGTTTGATCATGCCGATTGGCCTGCGGTATTAGACTTGCCGCGAATTGGAGATTTTTAAAGATCGTTCCCGTTTAAGAACGATCGCACACATCCTATGAGCAACAAAGTTTTGATTATAACTGGCGATGGTGGAGAGAGTTACGAAACGCTCTACGCGAAACACCGCTTTGAAGAAGCGGAAATGGTCCCTGAGATAGCCGCCCCAAGCAAGCGAGTCCTGAATTTGGTTCTCCATGATTTTGAGCCAGGATGGGATACTTACGTCGAGCGCAAGGGTTACGGGGCAGAGTCGCAATTGACCTTCGATGAGGTGGTTGTCGACGACTATATAGCGGTCATGCTTATTGGAGGGCGAGCTCCTGAATATCTAAGGAACGATCCGAAGGTCCTGGAAATCATCCGCGAATTTCACGCTAAAGACAAATGGATCTACAGCATTTGCCATGGAATCCAGATTCTCGCAACGGCTGGACTCCTCGGTGAATCAGACATTACCTGTTATGAGCATTGTCGGCCCGAGGCGGAAGCCGCTGGAGGCACCTGGTCCAAAGATGAAGCGGTGATCGACGGGAAGATTGTCACGGCCCAAACCTGGCTTTCGCATCCAGACTTCTACCGCCTGATCTTCAAGAACCTTTAGGTAAAGTGCTCAGGCTTTTTCAGTCTCTTCCGGAGACTCCTCGTCCGTCTCTTTGCCGGATCCGAATGGCAAGCCTTCGAAGCTGTAGGCCTTTTCAACCCGCTGGTATCTGCGCCTTGGTTTGAGGAATTGTCCGGATAGGCACCCGAAAATGAGGCCAAAACCAATACCGAATCCCAGGCCAAGTAATGGATTGGCTCCGAACCTCGATATGGCGACAGCTCCAATGCTGATTCCGATGACCAGTCCCATATTCATTCCTAACGGGGACTGCATGCGGCGTCGTTTGCGGGAGTAGCGCTCTTCAGAGCGGTCAGTCATTCGCACTATCAGTAGATCATCCATCACGGTGTTTACGGAATATTTACGTTAGCGCGAAAATAGGTTGGATGTCTATCGGGAATTGACCGGTTGGCTTGTCGGGCATTTCCGCAGGTAGTCTCTGCCGAGTCCTCTGTTATGCCAATTGTGAGGAGTGGAGCTCAAGACCTGGGGAATAAACTGGACTTAATTTGTTAGAAAATTCTTTCTTAACTCACGGAGAGTGCAACTTTGGGGTCTGGAAGAGCGGCTAAGATAGGCTGGCGCAGAGGAACCCGGGAACTAATAGCGTGAAGGACGGAAAGTATAAGGGAGCTCATCAAGAGACGCGGGGCAAGATACTCGGGTTGCTTAAGATGCGTGGCGACCTTTCGAGTTCACTGCTAGCTGAAGCGTTAGGTGTCTCAGCTATGGCGGTGCGGCAACACTTGCGCGAGTTGGAGGGAGAAGGGGATGTTTCCTCCACGGCCGTTAGTAGTGGCAAAGGGCGCCCGACAAAGCGTTGGACGCTCACGGAGAGGGCGAACCGGCATTTCGTGGACCGGCATCGCGAGTTGGTTATGGATCTTTTCGACGAGTTGCGAGAGTCGCTCGGTCCACATGACTTTGGAGCGGTGCTGATAAAAAGGGGCGAGCGACAAGTGGAGTTGTATCGGGATCGAATTGATCGCTCGTTGTCCATGGAAGAGCAGGTTAAGGCCTTAGCAGAGATCCGCGACCAGGAAGGTTACATGGCGGAAGCTCAAGAGGGCCCAGAAGGCTATTGCTTGCTGATCGAAAATCATTGTCCGATTTGCGCCGCGGCCAAGAGCTGCTCGAAGCTGTGTTCTGTAGAGCTCGACGTATTTCGTCGAAGTATTGACGAAGGTGTTTCCGTTAAGCGGGTCGAGCACATACTAGAAGGCTCGAGACGTTGCGTTTACCAATTTTCCCCTAAACAGGCTGGGGCTTAGTCGTCTAGTTTTCCGCCAGCAGCAAATCCGCATATACTGGGTGGCCATCCACCTCGAAGAGGTACCGGTATTGCAGCGAGGTGCCTGCTGTGCCAATGGACACTCGCTTGCCTTGAATTACGTTAGGGATGGTGAGTGTCGAGGGAAGGCCCATTTCGGCGAGAGCGTTTTTGAACGTGCCAGCAAACATATTGGCTAGCTCGCCGCAGACGTCTATAACGGCTTCGACGGTTAGCTTATCGATGGGCGTATCGATAATCTTGTTAGAAACATAGTAAGCGAAATCGTCGTTCATAAAGAGGTAGCATACTCCATTAAGTTCGCCCGCGAATCCGACTGAAGCAGCGAATATGCCAGCGTCGAAGTCAATGGGCATATTGACCTCGGGGCTTGGGGCCGGTTTTCCGCTATAGGCCTCGACGCTTTGCAATTCGCATTTGGCTCGAGCCATTGT
>JAYZHU010000148.1:0-6329 GCA_036166175.1 Verrucomicrobiota bacterium
CTGAACCGTACTGCTTCGCTGTATGAACAAGCAATGAAGGCTTGCCCCAATCCGCATCCGGATCCTGCAGCAATGGAGTTAAGTCGTATCCATGCATTGGCCACGGGCTTTTTGTTTCCGTCAGAGAAAAAAGCGTAACAGGAATATCTACCGCGGTAACTGGGTCGGTAACGACTGTCCCTCGGCTCAAGCCGCCATTCGAGATCGCATCCGGAAGCTTGAAAATCAATGGAGCGGCGATGCTAGAGAAATAGGGAGCCACCTTCGACTTCATTCCATGCTGCCCCCAAGCGAATCCTTGGTCCGAGGTGAAAATGATAATGGTATTCTCATCCTGACCGCTCTCTTCTAAAGCCAACAGCAATTTGCCAACCCCTTCATCGATTGCCAAGGCTCCTTGCTGGTACTGTCGCACCCAATCCTTCAGGGTCCGACCGGGGACATCTTGCATGCCTACAGGAACTGCGCCTTCGCGCCCCTTTTCGACCGCCTCTCCATTGGTTCCTTCCACCCAGAATCCCATATTGCGCATGTATTCAGGCTTTCCTTCTCTAGGAGGATAGACGTCCAATATTTGGGGGGTGGTTGCATCGGCGTAGTCATCCAAATGCCTCGAAGCCGGAGTAAAGGGCCCATGAACGGCCCCATAGCAGAGCCACAGGAACCACGGCTTCGCCGATTCGGCCCCTTTACCGCGAATAAAATCCAGTGCCCATTCCGTGTATTTGTCAGTCGTATAATCTGGCACCTCAACCGGCTCGCCACCATCGAACTCAATCAACTGATTGTAATAATAATACGGCGCGTTGTCGGGGTATTTAGGCCGATTCCAGACTATCTGATGATCCCAATCTCTACCGTATCCCGAATCTACTCCCGTATGCCATTTGCCAATTTGGACGGTGTAGTAGCCCTGTTCGCGGAAGGACTTTGGCCAAAACTGGCAAAGCTCCGGATCGTAGGTGTTCATCGGATTCGGGCCGGTCATCCGAAGCGACTCGATCTTGTGCTGCTGAAGGCCTGTCAAGATCGAGGCTCGTGATGCCATGCACCAGGAACCGATATTAGCCCTAGTAAACCGAATGCCTTCCTGGGCCAGTCTGTCTATATTCGGCGTATTCACCCAGTGATAAGCGTCTTCATAGGAACTTACGGTACGCGTAGATTGATCGTCGGTATAGATGAATAGAATATTCGGACGATCGCTCGCGGAAGCGCTCAATAAGAAAGTGGCGAGTAACGGAGGTAGAAATCTAATGGGCATGAAGATCGGTTTTCGATTATGGACGCGATCCGCGTTTGAATCGGCGATAAATAGGAAAAGACAGCAGAACAATAGAACAGACGACGAAGATCAAAGAGAAAGGGCTTTGAATAATGGACAAGTAGCTTCCGTTGGATGCCATAAGCCCTACTGTGAGATTCTCTTCAGCGACGGGAGCCAGAATAAACCCAATCACAAAGGGGGCCAGCGGAATCTTCGCCCTCTCAAACCCGAATCCTAACAAACCGAAAATCAGCATCGTCCAGACGTCAAACATCCGAGTGGACAACGCAAAAGAACCGATGATGCAAAATACCAGTATCGCCGGCATCAAGAGAGCGCGTGGTATTTCCGCTAGTCGTGCCAAGTAGCGAGCAGCGAAAACCATAAACACGAACATGAAAATATTGGCCACAAACATGGCTCCCATGATCGTGTACACCATGTCCGGATTCTGCTGGAATAGCAGCGGACCTGGCTGAAGACCATGTATCAACAGTCCACCGAGGAGAATCGCGTCGATCACGCTACCCGGAATGCCTAAGGATACCAGCGGAATCAAAGCTCCTCCAACCGTCGCGTTATTTGCCGATTCCGAGGCCACGATAGCCACTTCCGATCCTTCGCCGAATTTTTCTGTCTCCTCTGGTGACGCGACGGACTTGGCGGCACTGTAAGCGGTCACGGAACCAATATTCGCTCCCACTCCTGGCAATATGCCAATCCAAGTACCAATAAGCGACGAACGAATCAGGTTTACTGCCTGCCGTTTCCAATCCTGCAGCTTGAAGAATATCTCTTTCGTCCGACTGACGGGTATAACTGTAATCTTTTCGTTGATACGGCTGATATCGGATATGATCTGGCTAATGGCGAACATTCCGATAAGAACAGGTAGCAGTTTCAAACCGCCATTCAACTCCTCGTAGCCGAATGTCAAACGTAGGTTCCCCGTTGCTTTGTCGATACCCGGCAATGAAGCCAAGATGCCAAGCGATGCGGAGAAGAACGATCGACTCAGCGATTTTCCGCCGATCGAAGCGATCAAGACGAGAGCGAGAAGAACGAGGGAGAAAAAATCGAACGGGCCTAGTTTGGTAGAATAGCGAGCGATTGGAGCCGAGAGCGTGATCAAAAACAGCCAGGAGATCATCCCGCCTACAAAAGAAGCTGTGATCCCCAATCCAAGGGCCCTACCCGGCTTTCCCGCCCGAGCCATCGGGAACCCGTCCATAGTGGTCATGATCGACGCCGGCGTGCCAGGCATCCTCAAAAGCGTGGCCGTGATCAACCCACCGCTGACTGCGCCCACGTACATGCTTATCAAGAGGATGAAGGCGAAGATAGGATCCATACTGAACGTTAACGGAAGCGTCAGAGCTATTAGCATCGCGCCCGTCAAACCGGGAATAGCGCCCATAGTGATTCCCAACACCGTGCCCAATATGATCAAGGAGAGGCCTTGGACGCTAAGGATGTAGCTGACTGCTGCCTGTATCGATTCCATGGATTTCTAGGGGAGCTGAATCGCGAACAATTCGGTAAACACAAAGTGAAGCCCAAATGACAGCAAGAAAGCCGTTTCCAAAATTGGGACCAATCGGCCTTTGTCAAAATTCGTTAGATACACGCCACTGCCAATCAAGAAAAGCGAGGTAGCCCATACAAAGGGCACGATTCCAAAACCCATCAGCAAGACATAAATCGAGCACATGCCTACAACCCCAAAAGCTTTGTCAAAACGCAATCGCAATTCCTCGCTCTTGGTAGTCGTTTCTCCTTCATTCAACTTGCTCTTGGCAATTACGGCCGCCCCGAATATTGCGACGAGCAGGAAGGCCCAAAACACCACATCGGGTAGATCCAATCGCTCGGAGGTTTTCATCTCGCTGAATAGCCGCATTTTCCTATCGATGCGATCCTGCAGCTCTTCACCGACAATCGTAAGTGGATCGATACGCAACTCATTCGACCGGTTTACGGTGTAGTCGGAATCCATCGCCTTTTTGAGAACATCCGCCATGTAATTCACAACTTTCGGGTCCGTACCCTTTGGATACCACCAGTATTGCAAGTTGCTGCTGTATACTGGATAGCCCAGTTCCTCCGCCGTGGGGATATCTGGCAGCTCGACCAATCGTTTCTTCCTGAGATAAGCCAAGGCTCGCAAGCCGTTGGAGCGAAATCGGACGAATTCCCCAACCGAGAAAATGGCCGCGTCGAGATGCCCGCCCAAAAGCGCCGCTAATCGATTGGCTCCTCCTCCTGCAGACACCAATCGAAACCTCGCCCCTGGTACAGTATTTTCCAACTGGATACCCGCAAAATGCGTTGGCGTGCCGAAATTGACGCCGAACTTCAAAGTCTCAGGCCTTTCCTTGGCCTCGTCCATGAACGCTTCCATCGATTGGAAAGGACCCGCATCATTTACTATAATCAACATGCCAACCTCCCCAGTAGCGGCTACTGCTTCGAAGGCCTCCGGACCATGCGGCGATTGTCCGGTTACTTTCGATGTCAGCAATGCTTCATGCAAGCAGAGCAATGTGTATCCATCGTTCTTGGCGTCTTTAACATAGGTACTTCCTATAGTGGCCCCGCCGCCAGGCTTGTTCATGATCACCAAAGGCTGGGGCATGAGATCATTATCCTTGATCGCTTTTTGCAGTATACGCACATAAGTGTCCGTCCCTCCGCCTGGATTGAAAGGGACAATTACCCGAATCGGCCGTTGCGGGAATGCGTCACTACCGCTGGATCCCAATTTAAAATACTGGAAAGCCGAAACCCCAATCAGGAGGCCTACAATCATGTGGACTGAGATCTTAGCCATTAGACTATGGGAAGAGGAAACATCAAAAACCGACGATTCTTGGCGGCGGGGCTATTCGGGCAAACAAATAAAGGAGGCCTTTGAAATCTTCCCAATCAGCAGAGATACTCGATTCGAACAAGGTAGGGAGGACCGTCGTCGTTCTTCGAACTCCTTAGACTCGCTCGTAGGAACGGCTTTAGGCCGCGATGCTAAGCTGAACCCCATCGCGGCCCAAAGCCGCACCTACGATCGCGATCACCTCTATGAGAAACCAGATACCTGTAAGCCAATGATTGACCCAATCGAACCGCCTCGACTACCTTGCTCCCCATCTAATGACCTCCTTGAAAAACTCGAATCTCATCCTTGGTCTTTTTCTCGCCACAAATGCCCTCTTTGGACAGCCATCAAAACCCTTAAACGTGCTGTTCATCGCGTCTGACGATCTAACTCAATCGATCGCCTGTTATGGAGACCCGGTTGCCGTCACTCCAAATCTCGACCGACTCTCTGACATGGGAGTGCGATTCGACAACGCCTACTGCCAAATTCCCCTCTGCAATCCCACCCGAGCTTCCTTGCTCACCGGTCTGAGACCTGATACGCTGAAAGTCTACGATTTGACCCGTCACTTTCGCGACGAGAAACCGGATGTAGTCACATTACCTCAGTTATTTCGAAAAAATGGATACAGATCCATGCGCGTGGGCAAATTGTATCACTACGGTGTCCCGCACCAAATCGGGACAAACGGCTTGGATGATCCCCAGTCCTGGGATGAAGTCGTCAATCCCAAAGGTCGCGACACTGAAGAAGAGCACCTCATTACCAATCTAGAGCCTCATCGTCCTATCAGCGCCGCCCTGAGCTGGCTAGCGGCTGAAGGAACCGACGAAGAACAGACGGACGGCATGATCGCCACTGAAGCCATCAGACTCATGAGCGAAAATCGCGACCGGCCTTTTTTCCTCGGCGTCGGTTTTTTCCGGCCACACACGCCCTACGTCGCCCCAAAAAAGTATTGGGATCTCTACCCAAGAGAGAAAATCCGGATGCCCTACGCCCCCGAGGATGATCGCGCCGATGTGCCTAAATCCGCCTTCGCCCACAACTGCCCTATCCCCAACTACGGCCTTGCCGAATCGGATGTGCTAAAAGCCAAGCAAGCCTACTACGCCAACGTCAGCTTCGTGGACGCCCAAGTCGGCCGCTTGCTGGATGCTTTGGAATCCATGAATCTGATGGGTAGTACAATGATCGTCTTTTGGAGCGACCACGGCTATCACCTCGGGGAGCATCAGGGGATTTGGCAAAAGCGTTGCTTATTTGAGGAATCCGCTTCGGCTCCTTTGATTTTCTATGCACCGGGAGCTCAAGGAAATGGGACGGCTAGCCAGGAAATCGTGGAATTCGTCGATCTCTATCCCACCGTAGCCGAACTCTGCGGCTTGACCCCTCCACAAGAGATCGAAGGCAAAAGCATCCTACCTCTCCTGGAAAGCCCCAGTATGAACTGGTGCGGCGAGGCCTTCACCCAAGCCCTCCGACCTGGGGATGGATCGCCGGTCATGGGGGCAAGCATCCGCACGAACCGCTGGCGTTATACAGAGTGGAATGAGGGACAACAGGGACTTGAGCTGTATGACCATGCTCAAGATCCAAGGGAGTTTACCAACCTAGCCAACGACCCAGCCTATGAATCGGTGGTTAGAACGCTAAGAGCCAAACTTAGAGCCCGGGTTCTCGGAACGGTACCCGACTCGCCGTTTGAGCCGGCGAGGCTTTGATGCGCGGGGGTGCAGCCCGTTGATGGTGGGGCCGATTGAGCGTCGGGTGTAGATCGGATAGTCGCGTATCGGCGTCAACTTATCCAAAAGAACGACGAATTCTCGGTCCGTTACGGGTTGTAGTAGCGGCTTTACGCCGCTATCTCCGCAGAACTAAGCAATCGCGGGATAAACCCGCTCCTACGCTCGACCAATACTTGAGTTAAGTCGAACGCTCGATTGCGGGACGTGGGCTGGTTCCTAATACGCCGAAAAACCTCGCTCGTTGCCAAGTAATTTCACGAGGTAAGGAGGACCGGTTCGGTCCTCAGCCTTGAGCACTAGTGGAATTGGAGAACCGAGCCGGTCCTCCCTACCCCTTTTGGCAACCCTAGCGGCCTTGCCTTGAAGACATCGGCCCCCTTGAACGTCTTCTTCGAACGCGAAACCACGATTTTGGCAACATAGTGATTAATTCGTAAAA
>JAYZHU010000149.1:0-9097 GCA_036166175.1 Verrucomicrobiota bacterium
CAGAAATCGGCCAGCGCTATAAGGGCGATTTTCCAAGCCCGACCAATGATCCCCTCCATTAAAGCCACGATTTCGCTATTCTACGCCGATCCTCAATGGCTGAACGTTCGCCCCCCTTGCTGCCCCTCCCAGAAGGAGACGCTGAAAAGCTTCTTTCGGACCTCGCTGATCGCGACTTTGACCCTAGCTCGATTCTTTCCATCTCATAATTGGCCTAGAATAACGAGCAAAAGGCCCGTAAGCTTTTTTAATTTGATCCCGTAACCTCTTTTAACAGGTTTTCGTTGAATGATCTGAAGCCTTATACCGCTTCCCCCCGTACTATGCATAGCGCAATCGCCTGGTTCACAAGAAATGGAGTCGCCGCCAATCTGTTAATGGTGGCCATTATCGGAGGGGGGATCTGGTCTCTTTCGGAGCGCATCACGGTTCGGGACTTCCCCGAGGTTCCCGACAGAACAGTCACAGTTACGGTCGCTTACAGAGGATCGACACCCGCAGAGATTGAGCAAGCGATTCTAACTCGAGTCGAGGAGGTTCTCTACGACATCGAAGGCATAGAGGAAATGGACGCTCTGGCGACTTCAAGCCAAGGGCGCGTGGTTTTGGATTTCGAGGAGGGCTACGATCTCAACGAGAAGCTCAACGAGGTCACCAATCGGGTTTCCACGATCCAAACTTTCCCACCGGAGGCTGAGAGGCCGCAAATCAGTCTGCGCGGCAGCACTGAACGAGTGATTACCATGGTCTTGTCCGGCGACATGACCGAGATGGATTTGAAGCATTTGGGCGAGCAGATCCGCGATGAGATTTCCAACATGCCTCAAATCTCGATCGCCAATTTGAAGGCCGTTCGCCCCTACGAAATCGCCATCGAGATATCCGAAGAAAATCTAAAGAAATTCGGCCTATCCTTCGGGCAAGTCACCCAAGCCATACGTAGGTCATCGATCGAGCTCTCTGCCGGGAGCATCAAAACTGATGCGGGACGGATATTGCTGCGTACCGATCAGCAAGCCTACAACTACGACGACTTCGCTGGGATAACGCTACTAGTCCAGGACGATGGAAGCAAAATAACGGTTGGCCAGGTCGCCACCGTAATCGATGGCTTCGACGAAACTCCCATAATCGCTAGACACAATGGATCGAGGGCAATTGCCATCGATGTATTCAGGACCGGAACCCAAAGCGTATTGGAAGTTGGGGAAACGGTTAAGGATTTCGTGGAAGCCAAGCAGCCTTTGCTACCCGAAGGTGTCACACTCAGCTACTGGGGCGATAGCTCCGAGAGGGTAAAAACGCGGCTAGCTACCCTAACCAAGGGAGCTATAGCCGGCTTTTTTCTGGTGCTGGTAGTGTTGGCCCTTTTTCTTCGTCCCACTCTAGCATTTTGGGTGGCCTGGGGCATACCGATCGCTTTTTCGGGCTCATTCATCCTTCTACCGCTCCTTGGTGTAACCATCAACGTTGTCGTTCTACTGGCGTTCATCATCACACTGGGCATTGTGGTCGATGACGCGATCATCACAGGAGAAAACGTGTTTCAACACATGCAACGCGGATCCAGACCGCTCACAGCCGCAATCAAGGGAACGCAAGAGGTGGCAACTCCCGTTTTTTTCGGAGTCATTACCACCATGGTCGCCTTCTACCCGCTCTCCCTGATGTCGGGTCGATTTGGCGCTTTCTTTTCCAACATACCATTGGTCGTCCTACCGGTTCTTCTGTTCTCCCTGGTTGAATCGAAGCTAATTCTCCCGGCCCACCTGAAACACTGCGGACACCTCGGCGATAAAGAGTCCACTCGAAATCCGATCACCCGGTTCCAGCGATTTTTTGCCGATGGCCTGCAGGCCGGTATCATGAAATTCTACCGCCCTTTCCTAAACTGGGCCCTGATCAACCGTTACATTTCCATATCGGCATTCGTCTTTTTGCTTCTCCTTTTCCTCGGGCTAGTTGTTGGAGAGCGAATCGGCTATCGCCAACGACCCAGTGTCCCCCGCGATACCACGACCGTATCCCTGCGCATGCCTGCTGGCACGACCTTTGAGACCACTTTCGAAAAGGTCAGCATGATCGAAACGATGGCCCTCGATCTTAAAGACGAGATTAATAGCCAATACGGTGAGGAAGTTATACGCGATATTTTTGCCACAACCGGTAGCCAACCCTTCGGGAGCACGATCCCCTTCCTGACCGTTGAATCTGGTGTGGACGAAATCGGCGAGGTCGTCATCGAGATAGCTCCCTCAGATACAGCGACCGCTAACTACAGCAGCCAGCAGCTCGCGACGGAACTACGTAAACGCGTTCCCCCAATTCCGGAGGCCGAGCAACTGAGTTTCTCATTCGAACGCGGCGGTTCCGGAGGAGCCATGACCTTCGAGCTTATTCATCCGAACATTGAAACCCTGCGAGAAGCCTCAGCTGAATTGCAACGACACCTTGAAGGCTTCGACGGGCTCTATGACATCGCCGATTCCTACGAAAACGCTAATGACGAACTCCAGCTCGACCTCAAGCCTGAGGCGGAGTTTCTGGGCGTAACTGCCGCCAACTTGGCTCAACAAATCAGGGCCGCGTTCTTCGGAGCTGAAGCCCAGCGTCTTCAGCGCGACCGCGATGAGATTAGGGTGATGGTTCGGTATCCTCGAGAGGACCGGCGGTCGCTAGCTTCTTTGAAGAGCATGATGATCCGTACGGCCAATGGAACCGAAGTACCTTTCGAAACCGTAGCCAAGGTCGTCCCCGGCAAGAGCATCCCCTCTATTCGCCGAATCGATCGCAAGCGAATCATCCAAGTGACTGCGGACGCGGATACAAACCAGGTGGACGTCGAGTCAATCGAGGTAGAGATCCTGGAAAACTATCTCCCAGAATTAATCGCCACTAAATACCCTGGAATGGAGTTCGATGTCAGCGGCCGGGCCGCCGAGGCTCGTGACAACACGCGGGAGATGACGATCGGAATCTATTTCGTTCTGGCCGTCATATATACCCTGTTGGCCATTCCATTCAAAAGCTACTTTCAACCACTCATCGTCATGTCGGCGATTCCCTTCGGCGTGGTTGGGGCTCTAATCGGGCACTGGCTTATGGCTTTGCTGTTCAACTGGAACGGAGGCTCTCCGCTGCTCTACCAATCCTCTATATTTGGAATGATGGCTCTGTCTGGCGTCGTGGTGAATGACAGCCTGATCATGTTGCACTTCATGAATGCCCGCGTTCGGGAAGGGATGAGCTTGGATGAAGCCGTTCGCCTGGCTGGCGTCCGTCGATTCCGTCCAATTCTACTGACCTCGCTAACGACATTCTTCGGGCTTTTCCCTCTGATGTTCGATCCTCAGCCCTCTTCATCATTCCTCATTCCTATGGCCATTTCCCTAGGCTGGGGGATAATCTTCGCAACCGCGATTACCCTTGTGCTGATTCCGGTGCTCGTACTGATCACGAACGATATCAAGCAGCTTATCTTCAACCTCTACAATATCGACCCGAACAAATTCGAAGAAGAGGACGAGGAAGAAGAGGCAGAGTTGCTAACGCGGGCTTAGTGGGTATACCTTTGCTTGTAACCACTGTCTAATTACACCTTGATTATTTTCCTCGATTGCTTCACGAAGACTCTGCTCTATTTGCTGAAAATTTGATTGCGACTCGACCCGCTTGAAACGAGTCTAACTTCATGTCACATCATACCGACCACGAGGCTGAGCACACGCCTGAGGCGATTCGCGACCGCATTCGATCAGCCTCCACGCAAGGCTATCTCAAAGACTCGATCTACGGAGCCATTGATGGAGCAGTGACTACTTTCGCGGTCGTCTCCTCTGCAACCGGGGCTGGTTTGAGCAGCGGAATCGTTATCATACTAGGACTGGCCAACTTGCTAGCGGATGGATTTTCCATGGCAGCGGGGAATTTTCTGGGAACGCGAGCTGAGAACCAGTCGGAGAGCAAAGCCCGTCGCGAGGAAGAGCGAGAAATCGAAACCCACCCCGAAGGCGAGCAAGAGGAAATACGGCAAATTTTCGCAGCCAAGGGGTTCAAAGGTGAAACCCTGGAGGAGGTTGTGAAGGTGATCACGGCAGACAAAGAGCGCTGGGTTGATACAATGATGCAAGAAGAGCACGGCATATCCGGCAACACACCCTCCGCATTCAAAGCCGGACTCACCACTTTCGTCGCCTTTTTACTGATCGGCGGCATCCCTCTTCTCGCCTATTTTGTCGATCTGGTAAACCCTAGTATTATTGGCGATCCCTTTCTCCCCTCTTGCATACTGACGGGGTTGGCGTTTTTCGGAGTGGGGGCAATGAAGAGCCGATACGTCGATCAGCATTGGTCGCTTGGCGGATTCGAAACATTGAGCATCGGAGCTCTTGCGGCGGGCATGGCTTACGGGATAGGTCTAATCCTGAGGCCCTTCGCCGAGGGCTTATAGCCGACGGTCGCGAGCTCGCTACCTTGGCCTGCTCTTCACGAGGAAATCTATGGCGATACAACTGCAGGAATTCGCGAAACGCGTGCTCTTCGGTACTACCATCGAAGATAAGCTCGACTATCCTCGAGAAGAAATTGTCGATACCGATCCCGGCGATCCTATCAAAACGCCTCGCTCCCTCTCTCGACCAAAACATCTCTCGCTACGCGACAATAGCAGGCGTGTGGACCACCCAAGGGCCTCTATGCTGATAGATGAGCGAGAGCGTGGGCGGCTCCTCCATTTCTTTGCTAATCATGAGCTCCTCGCTACCGAGCTCATGGCCTTGGCGTTGCTGAAGTTTCCCAATGCTCCTGAAAGCTTTCGAACCGGACTACTAAATACGCTCAAGGAAGAGCAGATTCACACGCGAATCTACATGCACCGCATGAAGCAATGCGGGATCGAATTCGGAGAACTGCCATTGAGCGATTACTTTTGGAAAAGCGTGTCCTCAATGGAAGATCCCTTGGACTACGTGACTCGACTTTCCTTGACCTTCGAGCAGGCCAATCTGGACTATTCTCGCGAGTACAGTAAGATCTTCGCGGAGGTGGGCGACCAAAACACTGCAAACATCCTCGAGCGGATCTATCAGGACGAGATTCAGCATGTTGGCTTCGGGCTGAAATGGTTTCGTCGCTGGAAGCAGTCAGGAAAATCAGATTGGGAAGCGTTTAAGCAAAAATTGATTTTCCCCCTGTCACCCTCGCGGGCCAAGGGGAATATTTACAATGCTGTCGTGAGAAAAGCTGCGGGGCTCGACAGAGCTTTTATCGAAGATCTGCAAGTCTATCAGCAGTCCCGCGGACGCACGCCGATTATCCGCTGGTTCAATCCCGATGCTGAGGCCTACGCTTCTCAGAACTCCGCTAAGCCGATCGAAAACTCGAGCCCGGCTATCCAGCAAGACTTAGCTTTCCTGCCGGCGTATCTGTCCCGCAAGGACGATATCCTCATCGTTCCGCAGAGGCCAAGCAGAGAATTCCTGAAGAGTATTCAAGACTTGGGTTTCCCTTTGCCCGAGCTGGTATCCCAGTCTTCGCCAGCCGGAATTCCCTCCATTAAAAGAAAGATTGGAGGAATTCGCCCGTGGGCTTGGACGCCAGATACTATTGAGCTCTTCTCCGACATGTTTCCTCGTGTGACTCGCGCCCCTAAAGTATCCGAATTATGGAATTCAGATATTCGACTACTTCATTCCAAGCCATGGGCCATGAAACAGGCGGAAACGCTTTTGACGAAATCCGCCGGGGATTGGATCGCTCCAATCGGAACTCTGGGTAAACCTGTCTCCAGCCTACGGGAGCTTGAACGCGTTCGCTGGGAGTTGGGCGAAAAAGGCTATCCCAATATCGTCTGCAAAGCTCCCTTTGCTACGGCTGGTCGCGGAAATCGTTGCCTGATGGAAGAAGAAGCGATTTCGGGCTCGATGCGGCAATGGCTCGAGGATATCTGGCTAAAACAAGCCATCGTAGTAATCGAACCTTGGCTTGATCGTGTATTCGATTTTTCGATTCACTTTAACGTTAAAAATGAATCTGTAGAGCTACAGGCCTTCACTCGCCTCTTCAACAATTACCGCGGACAATTTAAAGGCGTTCTTAGCAACGGTTTTGGCTCAATCCGAGACGAAGCCCTCAACCGATTGCTCCTATACGATGATCGCGGCAAGCCTCGCGTCTACCGCTGGTACGAAGAGAAGCTAGTTCCCTGGCTTTATTCAATACTCGATA
This sequence comes from Verrucomicrobiota bacterium, assembly GCA_036166175.1. Lineage (GTDB taxonomy): Bacteria > Verrucomicrobiota > Verrucomicrobiia > Opitutales > Opitutaceae > Pelagisphaera. Next base: position 6,226 of record JAYZHU010000149.1, read on the forward strand.
AGAGCAAATACAAGGGTCCTCTCAGTATTGATGCATTCGTTTATCAAGAGCCCGAAGGTTCGCTCATTCTGAAACCCTTATCGGAGATCAATCCTCGATATACAATGGGCAGAATAGGACACGAACTGGGGACTCGTATCGCCGGGGGTTCCAAGGGGCTATTCCAAATCGTGAACAAATCCCGGCTCCGGAAAATGGGCTATTCCACTTTTAGCGACTATTGCGAAGAACTTGAACAGCATCATCCCATACAAGCGATTGGAACTTCAAAACTGCAGATAGCATCAGGCTCCTTCCCTTTAACCGATCCTAGCAAAGCACAAAAATTCGCAGCCGTTTATCATGTCCGAAAGCGCTTCAGCGAATTGCCCGTCTGATAACGTATCCAGATAGGTTACCTCAAGCTTGCCATCATGGGCGCTTAAAGCGAAACTGGAAAATATGATACCCCGAAGACGCTTCCTCCATGGATTGATAGTCGCCAGCGCCGCTTCTGCATTCAAGGGCGCTCCAATGACATTCGCCAACAGAGATACGGAGAAACTGAAGATTACTTCAGTCGATGCCTACCCCGTGAAGCTATGGGAACGGTCCGATCAGGGCAAACTTCCGGAATTCGAATCGGACTTCGATCCCAGACGCTGGCGTTATACGGGACCCTACGCCCAACTCGCGAGCGCTATTGTAGTCGTCATCAAAACCAACCATGGGATAACCGGTTTTGGTCTGGGCGCGTGAGGAGCGGTAGCTTGTCAAATAATAGAGGGGCATCTCAAGAACCTGCTTATCGGCGTCAATCCGCTCAATATAGAGATGCTTTGGGATCAAATGTATACTTCTTCCAATTTTTACGGAAGACGCGGGGTCTTCGTTATGGTCCTAAGCGGTGTGGACAATGCCCTTTGGGACATCTTCGGCAAGCGCTTCGACCAACCCGTTTACCGGCTTCTCGGCGGGACCACGAAAGAACGTATTTCCGTATATAATACAGGAGGTCCAGAAACGATCGAGCGAGGGCTCGAATTGGGAATGCAGCATTTCAAAGTCGTTGTAAGGGACGGTCTGTTTGAAGGGGAAGAAGGAAAACGGAGGACGGTCGCGATGCTCGAGGATGCTCGAGGATGCCCGAGAGCAAGTCGGTCCCGGTATCTCTATCATGATAGAATGTATCGCTCGCTGGAACGACGTTGATTACACCATAGACATGGCTAGACGCCTGGAGCATTTAAATCTCTACTGGATCGAAGAACCTCTGTCACCTGATAACATCCTCGGCTATGAGCGCCTCGTGCGAGAGATCAACAGTACTCGCATTGCGAGTGGCGGGCACGAGTACACGCGTCTCGGCTTTGCCAAGTTGATCCGCAACGAAGCAGCAGATGTGCTGCAACCTGATTTCAGCTGGTGTGGAGGAGTGACTTCTTTGCGGAAAATTGCCGCCATGGCAGCCGCCCATGAGTTGGAATTTACGCCGCACCGCGGCGGCAGCCCTTACGGCATGCCACTTTGCCTCTCCTCGAGCCAATGTGAATGGGCGGAGAGTTTCGGCACTACCGATAATGGAACGGATCTAATGAACGCCATGAGCTCCCGCTTCGAGAACGGATATTACTACCCATCGGACACGCCTGGTTTCGGAGCGGACCTTACCGAGAAACTGGTTAAAACCCGCACCTTAGGCTAGGGACGATCTAGGGCGAGTTCGCTGTCTCGTTTCCGATTTGACCCGCTGGCGCCCAAACATTTTCCCAATCAAGATACACGGAATCCGCGGCAACATTCACTTTCATAACCCGCTCATAGTAAGTTTGAGGGGGCACTTCTACTTGCCGAATCGATCCGTCAGGAAAGCGCACGTTTTCATATCCACTCGTCTGCCGCTCTACAACATCCTCGAATATCTTTACCTCGCGAATTACAATTGCGTTGGCTCCCAGCTTTGCCGCCTGTTTTTTGAGATCCGTAACAATCTGAGTTGTCTTATTGTCGACCGCTCCCGGCGTGAACCCTGAGGTCCCATTGGACTCAAGTTTGGCTATCACTTCATAGCGGGCGGGGATATCCATGTCCGGCACCCAGGGAAGCAAGCCCATCGGGTCTTGATAGACTTCCACATCCCATTCGGTCAGAGCGGGTCTAACGTCGCCCGTTACTTCCACAACTCCCGTGCTAGTCGATTCGCATCCAGATAAAATCCACAAAAAAGTGGATACATGTATCCACATAACTACTCGATTTCTAAATCCCGGTTTCACCTTGAATAGCTTCATATCACCTCCTCCTAGGATAACAAGTTAGATACAGAAAGGCTTGCCGTCAAACCCCAAAAGATCCCGCCCCCTATACCAATGTTGGCATTCTTCCTGCCGGTCGGTTAACTTTTCTCAATCACATAAGCGAGAACATCGACCACTTGCTCAGGATTCTGAGCCCAAGCCATAGCCGCACCGTCCACCTCTTTCAGTGCGTGGACTATAGACTCGTCATGCAGGGTTATGTATGGCTTCCCAAGAGCCGCGCATTGGCCCGCATCAAATGCGGCGTTCCACTGCTTATATTGATCCCCAAATCGAACCACCGCGATGTCGCACTTCTGAATTAGCGTTCTCGTACGAATTGCATTTACTTTCGCCGACTTGTGATCCCGCCAAAAACCTTGAGAAGACGGGCTCAATAAATCCCCGGCCGCATCGCTGGCGGAATGGTCCGACACCGCCGATGTAAACGCCGCAGAGATTCCCGCTGATTTCGTTCCATCAATAATCCGCTCGCGCCAATCGGTGTGAATTTCTCCAGAAAGATAGATGTTCCAAGACATAATTCATTAAAGAGAACGGCTAGCGGTTTTTGGCAAGCGTTCTTGAATCCCAAA
>JAYZHU010000150.1:0-14704 GCA_036166175.1 Verrucomicrobiota bacterium
TTAGCAGCGATTCCTACTTCGAGATGAACGCCATCCCTAGTAAGAAGATCATCGACTTTCTAGAGTCTCAGTGCCGACTCAAAGTCATTGACGCGCAAGATTTTCCCGCCGCTGGGGATAACTGGATAAGCTATCTGTACCTCGCCCGCAAAAGCGGCTGAGGTAAGAAGTCGGTTTAGACCGCAACATACCAGTTATATTATGCATCGGCCCCTTACTTTGATTATTCAAAATTAAATGTTTGTATATTGAAATTCACGTTGACATTCTCGCCATCAGCCGCAAAACGGTTAATTTATGACAACTCCACGAATCAACGGCCGGGCTATTTTTTTTGCTCTCGCCAGCATGGTGAGCGTCGCTACTGCGGCAGTCTGTACGGCAGAGGGCAAATTGCGCATCGCGGCAACGACAACCATGGTAGCCGATTTAGCGGAGTCCGTTGCTGGTGATCATGCGATCGTGACTGGCTTGATGGGACCGGGAGTGGATCCGCATCTTTATAAGGCGAATGCGTCCGACATCAATACGCTCCAATCCGCCGATTTGATTCTCTACAACGGACTGCACCTTGAGGGGCGCTTAGCTGACCTACTTGTGAAGCTAGGCCGTCGAGGAAAACCAGTCTACGCTGTGACGGAGAGCCTGCCGGAGGCAAAGCTTCTAGAGCCTGAGGAATTTCAGGGTCACTACGATCCACACGTGTGGTTCGATCCAAGACTATGGGCCCTATGTGCTGAGACTGTAGTGGAAGCGCTCAGCTCGATTGACTCCCCAAATAAATCTCGATATGCCAAACAGGGAGAATTGGTGAAAACTCGTTATCTTGAGTTCTATAATTGGGGGAAGCAATACATGTCTTCACTGTCTCCAGAGCAGAGATACTTGGTCACGAGTCACGATGCCTACAATTATTTCGGCAGGGCCTTTGATTTCCAAGTTATCGGCGTTCAAGGAATCTCAACTCAGAGCGAAGCCGGGCTAGCCGATATCGTTCAGATCGTGAAGTTCATTAAGGAAAAGGGCATAAAAGCCATTTTCGTAGAATCAAGCGTATCACCTGCAGCCATACAACGAATTAGCCAAGACTCGGGTGTAACTATCGGCGGCGAACTCTTTTCGGACGCCATGGGGACAAAAGGCCATATGGGTCGAGCCCGTGATGGGTCTAAATTCGACCTAGGCACCTACGAAGGAATGGTTAAAGGGAATATTTCCACGATCACAGACGCCCTCGCTGAATAGCGAGCGCAAAAGTCGATGCAACCAGTATACCATATTCGCATCTGGGCGATTGTCGCCGCTTCCCTAAGCTTATCTGCCATACGCGCATCTGATTTTTCGGTACAGCCAACTGTAGCGCTTACGCTTGAGGGATGGTCCCTTTTCGATGGCGGCGTTGATACAGGGGAAAGTTCACTGGGCTTGCTCCAATTAGGGAGCGATTTTTCTATTGGAGACAAAACCCATGGTCACGTGGGAGCCTTCCTGTTTTCGGGTGACAATGACGTGGATTCCTTCACTGGCGATTTCGGCGTCTACAGCAATGTCATAACCGATTCACGCTACATTCTTTTCACAACCTGGCTGCAAAGTGATTTTCAAGACTCTTCTTTTAAGTGGGGCCAGCTAGCGGTAGATGAGACATTCTTCGTTTCCGAAACCGGCAGCCTGTTCATAAACAGCAATTTCGGAGCTATCCCGACGGTTTCCGCCAATGTTTCAGCTCCGGTCTTTTCGGTTGGCGCCGCCGGAGCTGAATATCGGCATAACGGGAACCATGGCTATCTTCAGATTGGCGCTTACGCAGGAGATTCCGGACCCGGCGACAAAGACGATCATGGATTCAATTGGGAGGCTGGCGGGCAAGCAGGGTATTTCTTTATTCTAGAAAGGAGTCTCGATTATAAATTGAATCGCTCTAAGTTAGGAACGATCAAAATCGGTGGCTACTACCACACCGGCCAATTCGAGTCTTTCGAAACGAATCGCTCATCCAGAGGGCTCGCATCAATTTATGGAGTCAGCGATCACAAACTATCTGAATCGCTAAGCTTTTTCGTTCGAGCCGGGTTTAATCCAGACTCCGAAAGAAGCGTTGTCACTCGCTATGTGGATGTAGGAACGGCTTGGCGACCGTTTAGCGAAACGCGACCTCAAGATATTATGGGTATCGCCTATTCGCATACACGCTTTTCTGATTCATTCGCCAAATCAGAACCCTTGGTCTCCAATAGTCGTGGTGAGCAGGTATTGGAAATCACCTATTCCACGCAACTCGCAGGAGAATGGATGACGCAACCCTCCCTACAGTGGATTATCGACCCCATCAACGCCACTGAAGATGCGCTAGTCGGAGGTTTGCGTTTATTTCGGGAATTCTGAAGGATTGATTCCTCGATCGCCTCTAGCAAAACGAACTCGCTTCTATGCCTACGCATTCTAACCCAGAGCCTAACTCCAAGACTTCCGCCCCTCTCGAAGTCCACGATTTAACGGTAGCCTACACCAAGAGACCCGTTCTCTATGGCATCGACTTAACCGCTCCCGCTGGTTCGATCGTCGGCGTTGTCGGGCCCAATGGGGCCGGCAAATCCACGCTAATTAAAGCTATCATGGGATTGCTTCCTACAGCCAGCGGTTGGATCAAAGTTTTCGGCATGCCTTTTCAGCAAGCGGTTACCCGTGTAGGCTATGTCCCCCAAAGAGAATCTGTAGACTGGGACTTTCCAGTTAACGCTATGGATGTCGTTCTGATGGGGCGATATGGACGGCTGGGACCCTTCAAGCACCCGACCAAAGCAGACAAAGAGATTGCCATGTCCTGTCTGGATAAGGTGAAGATGCTGCCATTCGCGAAACGGCAAATTTCGAACCTGTCTGGAGGACAGCAACAGCGCGTCTTTCTCGCCCGCGCCTTGGCTCAAGAAAGCGATCTCTACCTAATGGACGAGCCTTTCGTCGGTGTAGATGCCGCAACCGAAGCCGCCATCATCGAGATTCTTCGCGAGCTGCAACAGCAAGGTAAAACGCTTATCGTGGTCCATCACGACCTGACTACCGCCCCCGATTATTTCGACCGTATCCTGCTTCTGAATATGCGGGTGGTCGCCTATGGAAAGACGCAGGAAGTATTCACATTCGAAAATCTTCAAAACGCCTATGGCGGGCGCCTAAGTATCCTCTCGGAAGTCGCGCTGAGCCGAGCCCAGAAAAAAGCGGAGGGCGATACGCCTGACAACATTCGCCTATGAGAGCTTTCTGGAAGCAGGATTTTCAAGCGAAAGCCACCTTTTCTCGGATGAACCGTCGCGAAAAAACTTCCGTGTTAGTTCCACACCTTCGATTATTGGCATCGTTATTTCTCCTACTGATGATCTCCTCAGTCGCCCACGCTGCTAAAATTGGTGAAATCGCGGAAACTTCGTGGGCAGAGCAAGCCCTTGATTTCTTCGCACTGAAACACCCGGCTATTCGAGCCGCCGCTTTAGGAGCACTGCTCATCGGATTCTGCTGCGGAACCTTGGGCAGTTTCCTGGTGGTCCGGAAACTTGCCTTGCTCGGAGACACGCTTTCTCATGCGGTCCTGCCCGGGGTAGCTCTAGGGTTTTTGTGGAATGCGTCCAAAGATCCTTGGGCCATATTCATTGGAGCTACCGGAGCCGGAATCATGGGAGTAGCCCTCGTGGGATGGATCAAGCAGACAACCCGCCTCAAGGAAGATAGTGCCATGGGAATGGTATTGGCAGGATTTTATGGCCTGGGAGTCTGCCTCACCAGCATGATCCAAAACATGGTGATGGGAAACAAGTCAGGATTGGACAAGTTCTTCTTCGGCCAAGCGGCGGCCTTGTCTTCTGGCGACTTGTGGCTGCTGGGAATCACATCTTCTATATCCATTGTTCTAATACTTCTACTCTACAAAGAGTTTCTGGCCATCAGCTTCGACATTGGCTTCGCCAAGGCAATCGGTATGCCCGTGCGAGCCCTACACTATCTGTTAATGGCTCTGCTCACATTCGCCGTTGTCGTATCGCTGCAGGCAGTAGGCGTCGTACTCGTATCCGCTTTGCTCATTACACCCGCGGCAGCGGCCTACCTGTTGACCGATCGCATGCATTGGATGCTCGTTCTCGCCGCTGTATTTGGCATGGTTTCCGGAATTTTGGGAGCCTTCATTTCCTATTTATCCAATAATCTGCCTACCGGGCCATTAATCGTGCTGGGATCGACTTCCATTTTCGCCCTCGCACTGGTATTCGGACCTAGGTATGGCCTGCTGACCAAAATTTTGCGCCGTAAACGACAACGTAAGCGTATTGCATTAGAAAATACATTGAAATCGGTATTCCACCTTTCCGAAAATTCCGGGTTCACGCGTAAGGAGTTCGATATCTCCGAATTGGCCAAAGAAAGAAACCAGGACCTCGCTTCCACAGAAAAAGAGATTCGAGCGCTAGTCGCCGCCCACTTAGCCCGTCACGTCGACTCTGAAGGCGACACTGAGTGGAGCGACAAGGCGCGGTTTCAGCTTAAGAAGTCCGGTTGGCATCGGGCCTGCGAGATCGTTCGCAACCACCGCCTTTGGGAGCTCTACTTAACTAATGCAGCTCAGTATCAGAGCGATCACGTGCATGACGATGCCGAGGAGATCGAACATCTGATTGGAGAAGATATCGTTCAACGAATCGAGGAGCGGTTGAAAAACCCCATACAGGATCCGCACGGCAAGTTAATTCCTCGTAGGGACCAGATCACGGCTTAGGGAACGCATCGGCATGCAACGAGAAAAACTCATTCCCGAATTCGATTGGCACACCGTATTCGTCCAGCCTTGGTCGGAATACGCGTCCAATTCCTTGTGGATTGTTCTCATGGGATTTCTCGTATCCGGAACCTGCGGACTGGTTGGTTGCTTAGTGATCCTTAGACGCATGGCTCTGGTTGGGGATGCAATCAGCCATAGCTTGTTGCCTGGAATCACCTTGGCCTTTCTCCTTACCCACTCACGGGACACGCTACCAATGATGATTGGGGCGATTGCGGCAGGCGCACTAACCGTCGCTCTGATCGAAGCGATTCGCTTTTCATCACGAATAAAGGCTGACGCCGCTATAGGGATAGTGTTTTCCAGTCTATTCGCCGTGGGAGTGATTCTGATTTCCGTTTTCGCCGACAAGGTGGATTTGGATGCGGAGTGCGTCCTCTACGGCGAGCTAGGGTTTATTCCGCTCCAGGAAGTGGCCTACTTCGGCGACCAAGCTATCGGTCCCGAGCCGGTGGTTCGAATGGCCGTAATCGCCGTAATCGCCATCGTCCTTCTGATAGCATTTTACAAGGAAATGCTCGTAACCTCGTTTGACGCGGGGTTGGCAGCGTCACTCGGAATCAGTCCCGCCCGTTACCAATACGGGCTGACCCTATTCCTATCGATCGTAATCGTAAGCTCCTTCGAATCAGTTGGAGTCGTCCTGGTCATCGCTATGATAATATTTCCGGGAGCAACGGCGTTGTTGCTAACCGATCGGTTATCCACCGCTCTCTGGATATCAACGGCATTCTCCACCTTCTACGCAATTTTCGGATTCCACCTGGCAACCTGGCTAAACGCGTCGATCGCCGGAGGAATGACGGTCATCGCGGGCGTTCTATTCGGGTTTGTTTGGATGGCGTCTCCGAATCAGGGCCTCATTGTTCAATACCGTCGCCGCCAATCGAACAATAACGAGAATCTGGAGCCATTCAATCAAGGGCTGTAGACCTATCCGCTATAGAGCATTTGTATAAATCTCTAGACGCCATCGGCGAACCCTGGCTTAGGCGCATCCAATCGAAGCCGCTCAAACTCAATCAAACTCACCGCTTGTCCGTATAGAATCACACACACAGAAATCCCAAGCTCAACCTATTAACAACATGGAACAAGCCTCCCTAATCACGAAATACCTTCTGGCTCTGTTGCTTCTAGTGTTCGGAGCCAACAAGTTTGTCGGATTCATGCCAATGCCTGAGTACACTCCAGGGTCACCACAAATGAACTACATGATCTGCTTATCTGGGGTTCATATTTTCCGCTTCTGGGAATCATTTACATCCTTTCTGCGATTCTGCTACTGACGAACCGTATGGTGGGATTCCCCACGGTCATTCTCGCTGCAATAGCCTTCAATTTCATGCTATTTCACATAGTACTCGATCCCGCGGGGCTTCCACCCGCTATTGTGTTCACAGTTCTCCTGGGGTTGGTCATGGCAGGAAACAAGTCGAAATACGCCGCACTGCTTCAGTAATGTGAAAGGCATCTAATAAATGAAATGTCAGAGCTATCTATCCCTGGTCAGCCAAATCAAAAGACCTGCATTACGGCTGCTTAAGGACGTGCAGCCCTGCCACGCTATTTTCTGGGAATCGTCTACGCCTAGCCGTTTGCCCGCATTTTGGCTATAAACGCGTTGGCCTCGTCAATCGAAACAGAAATCTGCTGTATCAGTAAATCAACGTCATCACGCAATCCCATCGATGTTCGATTCAGAGCGGCGATCGCCTGGGCATTCAGATTGTACGTCAAATAAAGGTTTGATCACGGAACGCATCGAGAACCGAATTCATTTTCTCGGCCGCAGTTTCCATGGTTCCGATCAATTTCAGGTACTGGATGCGCGTTTGGTTCATTTGGTCTTCGCTCGACTGCCTCAATTCCTGGTTTGTATAGACATCCAGCTCCTTTTCTCACTCGCGAAACAAAGCTTTGAATACGCTTTTGATCGAATCGATACGGTCCCAAACAGCCTCAGCCCGCTTTTCACTCCGATCGAACGAATCCTGAATGCGATCGTAAGCCGCTTTAAGATCGCCCATATCCATTTTGGAAACCGCAAGAAATTCATCGAAAGCGCTGGAGAACTGGGCCCTAGCTTCCTCCTATGCCGCCTTCCCGTCTTCAACGCGATCCACAAGGATATCGCGTTTATGCGTCCCCATTTTTTCCATGGCTTCGTAGTAATCTGATTGGCAAACAGATAGAATTAATCAAAGAGCTAGAAGCAACGGAACGAGGCTGTTCACTGGCATTATTTTTTCCGGATATGGGGGCTGTCATTTCAAATTAACCTTAGTTAATCTCGTTTTTGAACCTGAACTTCTCGACCGGCGAAGGCGTATTCGATTCTCGAGCAATCCGAGCCAGCAATTCAACGATCTCAGGTCGCCGCGGCGCTAGGTTTTCAGTTTCTCCTATGTCATTGGAAAGGTCGTACAGTTCCCAAGGACCTTGCGAGCTCCTATCGATATCGTACTTGACGAGCTTCCATTTTCCTTTTCGGACAGCCACTCGGCCACCTCGTTCATAAAAGCCCCAAAAAAGATGTTCATGCAAACGTTGCGACCCGGACCGTAGCAAAGTCGGGGCGAAGGATATTCCATCCAGACCGTCCGGAATCGGGATTCCAGCAATTTCACAGAAAGTTGGGAACACGTCCCAAAATGCGGAAATGTGATCAGACTCTGAGTTGGGAGCTATGCGTCCAGTCCATCGGGCCAGCATAGGGACGCGAATACCACCCTCATAGAGATCCCGCTTGAGTCCCCGGAAGGGCCCATTGCTATCGAAGTATTCAGGATCCGCTCCACCTTCCCGGTGGGCTCCGTTGTCAGAGGTGAAGATCACCAGCGTATTCTGGTCGATCTTGAGAGCCGCGAGTTTGTCCAGGATTTGGCCGACATGATCATCCAGCATCGTAACCATCGCCGCAAATGCCGCATGGCTCTCTGGTTGAGATCCGTATGGGCCATTACGAAAATTTGGGCCGGCATCGGTTCCTTCATACGATTTTTCCGGAAGCAGCCTCCCTCTGAAACGGGCCATATACCTTTCTGGAGTGAATAGCTCCGCGTGAGGAATCACATGCGGGACGAAGCAAAAAAAGGATTGGTTCTTGTATTGTTCGATAAATTCCAAAGTCTTTTCCTGTATCAAGTCTGGAGCATAAACGCCTTCGCCCGTTCCCTCGTTGCCTTCCAATTCCACTTTGTCCCGATTCGACCACAAGTGATAGGGATAGTAGTTGTGGGCTTTTCTTTGGCAATTGTATCCAAAAAATACATCGAAGCCTTGGTTCGTAGGATCGCCCTCAGATCCGGGAAATCCTAATCCCCACTTGCCAAACGCTCCAGTTACATAGCCCTCGCGTTTGAGGATCTCCGCTATCGTCACGCTTTCGGCCGGCATGGCCATTTGCCCTTCGGGCAGAATTTCGAAGTTTCCTCGGATTGGCGTATTGCCGGTGTGTAGACCCGTCATCAAACAAGATCGGGACGGGGCGCATACCGTGCTACCGGAATAGTGCTGCGTAAACTGTATGCCCTCTTTCGCTATGCGGTCGATGTTAGGCGTTTGAAAATGCTGTTGTCCATAAAGGCTCAGATCCCCCCAACCGAGGTCATCTGCCAGAATATAGACGATATTGGGCGGACGTTCTGCAAAAGTCGCCAGGTTTATGCTCACACAAAGCAGGCTAATTAGCGGGCGTATTGATAGATGGTTGCTCATTTAGGATCATTCGGCCCCTATGAAGCCGATTCCTGGGCAAGATGCAAGGGCCGTTGAATCCTGAAATCTATTGAAATTTGGGCGCTTTTCCAAGATACCTGTCCACCAATCGCTAACCGGTAAGAATCAGAAGCCCAAATCAGTAGCAACTATTGATGAATCTTTCAATCCGTCTTCTATTTCTAGCTCTACTCCAGTTTTCACTAATTATCGGAGTGGGAAATGCTCGAACCGCTAAGCCCAATTTCGTTTTTCTCCTTGTCGACGATTTGGGGTGGATGGGGCTTGGTTGCTACGGGAGTGATTTCCACGAAACCCCCAACATCGACGCCTTGGCCGCTTCCGGGATTCGCTTTACGGACGCTTACGCCGCCTCGCCTGTTTGCTCCCCCACTCGAGCCGCAATTATGACGGGTCGCTATCCGTCCCGAGTCGACATAACCGACTGGATACCTGGCCTTGTCCCCAAGCAGCCCAAGCTCTCGACCCCCGAAGACAGGGACAATTTGGCTCTGGACGAAGTTACCATCGCCGAGGCATTGAAGAATGAGGGGTATCAAACTTTCTACGCGGGAAAATGGCATTTGGGCAGCGAAGGACATTTCCCTGAGGACCAGGGATTCGATATCAACAAGGGAGGGCACGATCGCGGCAGCCCTCCAGGCGGCTACTACGCCCCATTCAGGAACCCTCGGCTGGAAGACAAGCCAGGTGATCACTATCTGACTGATAGGCTTACGGATGAGTCGATCACTTTCCTAGATCAGCGAAATCAATCCCAACCATTTTTCATCTATCTGGCCTATTACACGGTACACACGCCTATCCAAGGTTGCGATCAGTACGACGACTACTTCGAAAAGAAAGCGAAATCCCTAAAGGGCGATGCCGCCCCTATCGTGGAACACGATGGTCTGACGCATTCGAGACAAGACAATGCCAAGCTGGCGGCGATGACAAAGTCGCTGGACGCCAGTGTCGGTCGCTTGCTTGATGCTCTCGAATCGCGCGGGTTGGACGAAAACACCGTAATTGTATTCACATCGGATAACGGGGGCCTAACCACCAAAGCCACCCCAGGCCCTGCATCCGTCTTACCACTACGAGCCGGGAAGGGATGGTGCTACGAAGGAGGAATTCGCGTGCCGTTAATCATTCGAGCTCCAGGCGTAAGCCAGCCTGGACACGTATCGAAGGAACTTGCAATCAGTATGGATTTTTTTCCTACGATTCTCGATCTTGCCGGTATTAAGAAGATGCCGCGAGCGCATCGAGATGGGATTAGCCTAATGGAAGCGATCAAAGGCGGCCACCTAAATCGCGACACACTGTATTGGCATTATCCTCACTACCACGGCTCAACCTGGACGCCTGGATCGGCTATTCGTTCAGGCGATTGGAAGGCCATTCAATTTTATCACCATGAAAAAGCGGAGCTCTATAATTTGAATTCCGATCTTGGTGAAACCCATGACCTTTCTGTATCTCGCCCAGAGAAGCTCCAAGAGCTTCTCAGCAAACTAGAAGAGCTCCAGAAACAATCCAAAGCGACACTGCCTAAGTCAAAGGCCTAAGGATAGCGAAATTTTAAATCACGGGCGCGCTCTTAGCATTATGAAGCCATTTCAAATCGTCTTCCTTCTTGCATTCCTCTCCTCCACCTGCCTCCTTGAAGGAGAGTATCCGGAGAAGCCGATTCGAGTAATCGTTCCCACGGCCGCTGGTGGCGGGCACGACACCGTCGCCCGCGTTTTCCAACGGACTATCGAGGAAGCCGATCTTCTAAGCAAAAAGCTGGTGGTGGTCAATATTCCCGGAGCTGGCGGCGCTGTCGGCACTCGAAAGATAAAAGACTCTCCAAATGATGGATACACTATTGGGGTTTGGAATCCGAACGCCCTGATCTCGGCCAAGCTAATGGGGATCACCAACTATGATCACACGGACTACGGGATCATAGCCATGACAGGGTATACCGACCTAGGCCTAGGCGTCAAAGAGGATTCGCCCATAAAAAATGTGGACGATTTGATAGGCCTGGCCAAACGGAGTCCGGGCTCAATGAAACTGGCTACAGAAATAGGCACAGCCGCCCACATCATCCCCGAGATTCTAGCCAACAAAGGGGGATTCCAGTTTCGAGTCGTTCCCTCAGGTGGCGGCTCTAAGCGATTAGCGTCATTGCTTGGCGGACACACGGACATCAGCCTATTCTCCTCCCTCGCCCTGATAAATTTTCAAGCTTCGGGAATTCGCCCGCTTCTGCTCTTCTCAGACGAGAGAACGCCTCTTCTCCCAGACACTCCAACCGCATTGGAGAGTGGCATTGATCTAGCAATCAATGAATCGCGGATATGGCTAGCTCCGAAAGGAACAGACAATGCCAAACTGGATGTGATTAGAGCCGCTCTCAAGGCCGCCATCGAGATTCCCGAAGCGAAAAAACGGTTGGAAGCCTTAGGCATCACTCCTACCTACGGCAATCAGGATTCCGTTCTCGCCGATATCGATCGTATGCGTCAACTGACAGAGCCGATAATACCCAAAATTCGTCGTCGGTAGGCGACCGAATTATTAAGGCCGGGCTGCTTGAGGATCCGCCTTCACCCTGTTATCGCGAGGCAAACATGCAGCCCTACCTTCTCTACCCTATGCGCTACCAATGTGGTGCAGGAAGGTATATATCAGGAATACCATTACAACTACCGTAAACCCTAAACCTTTGGCCCAGCTCCACGCTCCTTCGGTTTCGGGTTTGAGGACGACGTCTTCACGAGACTTTTTCAGCGGATAGACCTTGCTCAGGATCAACATGAGCGAGCAAATAATCGCGAAAATGATGGCCGCTACGTGAAGCCAATGCAGACCAATGGAATTCGCGAATACGAAGTTCGCCAAAGCGAAGAGAACGATACCAGTAAATAGCGAAATTTTGGCAGCTCTTGTCGAAACGCTGGTCGTTAGCATACCCATGGCAATGATCGCCAAGATCGGTACATTGGTAACTGCCGCCAGCATCTTCATTAAAGTAAACAGGCTTTCCGCTTTTCCGATAAACGGAGCTAAGGACATTGCTACCAGGGCCATGATGATGCCAAATCGCTTGCCTACCCGCACGGTCTCTTCGTCGGTCGCTTCGGGCTTGATCATTCCACGGTAGATATCCAGTCCGAAGAGCGTGGAGGAGCTATGGAGCACACTATTGAAGGAGCTCAAGATCGCCCCGAAAATTACCGCTCCAAAGAACCCCACTAACGCTGGAGGCAGCACTTCGGCAACCAGGCTCGGGTAAGCCAGGTCTTGCTTCTCCAACTCTGGGCCGAACATTTGCAGGGCTATAATGCCCGGCAGCACCAAATAAATAGGCCCTGCTAACTTGAGACAGGCTGCGATTAGAATTCCCTTCTGGCCTTCCTTTAGAGACTTGGCCCCAAAGGTCCGCTGAACGATCGACTGGTTGGTACACCAATAGTAGATATTGAGCAGCAGCATTCCCGTAAACAATGTGCTGAAGGGGATGTTATCGCCCTCCGCGCCAAGCGGATCCAGTTGCTGGGGAATGTCCCGGACAATCGTTCCCCAACCCGCGAAGATATTGCCATCGCCCAAAGCCGCTAATCCGAGCACGGGAATCAACAACCCCCCGATTAGCAAACCGAGTCCGTTTATCGAGTCTGAAATGGCTACCGCCCTCAAACCGCCTAAGACGGCATAGATCCCTCCAGAAATACCTATGGCCCAAACCATAATCCATGTCGCCGCAGTATTGCTCACGCCCAGAAGTTCCGGCACATCGAAGAGGGTGT
This sequence comes from Verrucomicrobiota bacterium, assembly GCA_036166175.1. Classification (GTDB taxonomy): domain Bacteria; phylum Verrucomicrobiota; class Verrucomicrobiia; order Opitutales; family Opitutaceae; genus Pelagisphaera. Next base: position 12,355 of record JAYZHU010000150.1, read on the forward strand.
TCATGCCGATCGCTCCCGAGTAAAGCACGAATGGGAGTAGGTTGGTGACCAGCGAGAACATGAAAACAGCGCCTAAAAACTGACGGGTCTGCTTGTCGAAACGCCGTTCCAAAAACTGTGGGACCGTGGCGATCTGCCCCTTCCAATATCTGGGGAAGCAGTAGAGAGCCATCACGACCATGCCGACCGCGGCGATTACTTCCCAGGCGATTACTTGAGCGCCGTGCGTGTAAGCGTTACCGTTTAAGCCGATCAATTGCTCCGTCGAGAGGTTTGTCAGCATCAGGGAACCGGCGATTACCCAACCGGTTAGCATATTGCCAGCTAGGAAGTAGCTCTTGCCGTGGGCGTGGTCGTCCTTGTGGGTCTTTAGGTAGGATACGACTGCCACAAGGCCAGTAAAAGCAATGAAGGAAATCAAGGAGAACATATAGAAAAGGGGATGAGTGAGGCAGCGATATTGAACGCACCCCAAAAACGGCCCAGCTTAGCCCGTTCGGCAAGAATTTAATTCAAGCCGTAGGGCGCCGCTTGCGACGACCGCAGAGGAAATCAGGGCCCTGGCTGCACGGGCTCCGCAAGCGGCGACCCCACAAATTTCGGTTGCTTGGAAATTCTCCCGCCCCCTAACGCACGCTGAAACGGTAGGCCGTCTTCGTGTTGTAGATCTCGCCGGGCTTCAATATTGTCGAGGGGAAGTTCGGATGATTGGGCGAATCAGGATAATGCTGAGTTTCTAAACAGAATCCAGACCGGTACTCGTAGGGAACTCCGCTTTTGCCAATGATCGAACCATCGAGGAAGTTGCCGCTATAGTATTGGATGCCCGGTTCCTCCGTCCATACTTCCATATATCTTCCACTGGAGGGTTCGTAGACGCTGGCAGCCAACTCCATTTCCTCGCCTTGCCGATTGAGCGCCCAATTGTGATCGTATCCACCCCCGAGGCTGATTTGAGGATGTTCATCGTTAATGCGGTCACCGGGCTTGTTCGGTTTTGTAAAATCAAACGGGGTTCCCTTAACTGGCAACAGTTCTCCCGTCGGCACCATTTGGGCGGTGATAGGCGTAATGTGGTCGGCGTTTATCATCAGCTCATGATCGAGCGGCGTGCCCACACCCTCGCCGTTCAAGTTAAAGTAGGAGTGGTGAGTCAAATTTATAACAGTCGTCTTGTCAGTCGTCGCCCGATAGGCCACCTCCAAAGCATTCTCATTCGTTAAACGATAAACGACGCGTATGCGAATGTTGCCGGGGTATCCCTCGGCGCCATCTGGATGAACGTAATTCAGCACCAAAAGGGCGCTGTTCTTATTCACAATCGGACGAGCGCTCCACAATACCTTGTCTAACCCTTTGTCGCCACCATGGAGATGAACAGGAGCCCCTCCCGCCTCGCTATTCGTGGTGACCTGATACTGGTTTCCATCTAATTCGAATTTCCCGTCCTTTATGCGATTCCCGTAAACGCCCACGACACAACCAAAGTACGGCGAAACATCCAAATAGCTTTCGAGATTATCATAGCCTAATACGACGTCCTCCACCCGCCCAAGACGGTCAGGCACGAGCAAACGGGTGACAATGCCACCATAATTGGTGATGTCCGCGGTCATCCCATTGGCGTTTTTGAGCGTGTAAAGATGTACCGCTTCCCCATCCGGGAGCTCTCCAAATCGTTTCATGCTCACCGAACATTCGTTGGCGAATAGGTGGGATAGAAACAGTAATGAGAGGAGAAAAGCGGATATCTTTGTCATTTTTGGAGCGTTTCGGGCCAGTCTGAGAGGCTAAGACCCATTCGGCTACAAGTTTTTTTAGAAAATCTCTTTTATTTTCAATAAAAGAGATTCTTCTATATCCTATTATTAATCATAGATTTAAATATCTTTTCCCTTTTCTCAAGACCGGGAATTCCCTAAAATTACATTCCTGTAATCCAGCCGACCCCTTTCTGTAATTCTGGTGTGGTTTACTCAGTACAAGCAAAACGAAGAACACCTTCTTCGATCCCATGAAAACCAAAAATTAGTTAACTGGAGAAATCACAAAAATGAATACCAAGAATATTATCACCGCATTAGCCGCAGCCAATATCATCGCCTCTTCCGCTTTCGCCGGAGCCGGCCACAAAGAAGGAAAGTACAGCCTCCATAATCCGGAGAACCTCGTCGCCTTGATGGTAAACAGCCACGACGTGAATCAGGACGGACGCTTGAACTCGACTGAGCTCGCCAAATCCATCGAGTCGCTCTACGAACTCCGCAACGACGCCATCAGCGATCGACGCGAAATGCTAGTCGCCAACGGAATCATCTCGCCAGTAGAAGCGAAAAACGGATTTATAACG
>JAYZHU010000151.1:0-5723 GCA_036166175.1 Verrucomicrobiota bacterium
GCTTGGTTTTGGGGCTTTAGGATTTATTTTGGAATCCAATCGGATTCCCCTGGCCCCATTCGTGATCGGTTTCGTTCTAGGACCCATCGCCGAGGAGAATCTCACCTCTGGACTTATATCCTCTAACGGATCCTGGCTACCGCTAGTGACACGGCCGATTCCGCTCATCTTTCTGTTGGTCGCTTTAGTCATGCTCTTTCTTCCCATGGTAAGGAACCGAATCTCTAGAAACGCTCAACCCACAGTAAGAGAATGAAGTCCACTAAGACCCTGATTTCGATTACAGTAACGATTCTGATTGGCGTTTTGCTTTTCTGGAGGCTAGGGCAATTGTCGGGCAGCGGGATGAGCGACTTTCCCAATCAGCCAGTCCAAATAGTGGTCCCTTATGCAGCGGGTGGCGGAACTGATGTATTTGCGAGGACCCTACAGAAATCTATCAATGAGCAAGCGGGACTTTCGCAACCTTTCGTGATCATTAATCAGCCGGGAGGAGTTGGCACAATAGGGTCTCGTTTTGTGCTTGGATCCAGACCAGACGGCTATCGAATTCTTTGTATTAACGATGTGGTGATAACCACAGAGCTTTCGGGCACAGTCAACTATGGCCCAGAGGACTTTGCCCCGATTGCTCAAACGGGAAGTTTGACGACTTTGGTAGTCGTTCGGGAAGATTCGCCGATCAAAAATTTGTCAGATTGGCTTGACGAAGCGGAGGCCAACCCGAAGAGCTTACGAATGGGGGCTGACGTGGGATCGCCGGCATTCTTCAATGCCAAAATAATCGAGCGCTCCAGGCCCGGGGCCGAGATCAACTACATTTCCAGCGGAGGCGGGCAGAAGCGATTCACTCAATTGCTTGGCGGACACCTCGATGCGGCCATTTTCTCATTGGGGGAATTCACCGGCTATCGGGCTTCAGAAGGAACGCCTCCGGATCAGAACATCAAAGCGATTGCCGTTCTCGATGCTGAGCGCAGTCGTTTCTACCAAGATATTCCAACGGCTACCGAGCAAGGGATTCCGATATCCTCCGGGAATGCCTATTATTGGTTGGCTCCAAAAGGCACACCGCCGGCAGTTGTCGATAAATTAGCAAGTATTTTCGAGGATACAATCAAGGATCCCAAGGTGCAGAATGAGTTGAAGAAACAATCGATCGGCATAGCGTTCAAGAAGGGAACGGACTTCATAGAGTATCTGAATGGAAAGAAGCGAGATTTCGGGGATTTTAGATCGGAGCAGCCTGCGGATCTTCCAAACTTTCCAAATTGGGTCATCGTTGTCGTTGCGGTTCTTGGGCTCGCTATCGCAGCGAGTAAGTTTCGTCGCCGGGAACAATCGCATTGGGGCAGTCTGGGCGAGGGCTTTGTCGCGCTGGCTGCGGCTGTTATCATGCTCGTTTATGTGGCCTGTTTGCAGTTTGGCTTGCCCTATGGGTTGGTCACAACGCCAGCCTTGTTTCTTCTAGGAGCAACACTTGCCGATTGGGAGCGTTCCAAGCTCATTTCTATTGCCCAAATGGCCTTCTTATTTGCCCTAGGTTCAGAGTACGTCTTTACAACCCTATTTTCGGTGCCGCTACCCTAGGGAGTTGGAAAAAAATTCGCGTTTTGGCAGGACAATCCGGAAGCCGATTGCGACCGGAGGCCGGTCGGTTTGCGCGCTATTTGCCAAACCGGTTGCTAGATGGCAATTGGACAAATATTTCGCCTAATCTGTAACCTGATTGCGATTGACACGATTGCGACGTAAGGCGTTCAATAAGAAGGTGAAATTGTGCAAGGTAGATCCAAATCTTCTCTTCGTCTTAGTTGTGTTGCCGTTCGCCGGTTGCGCGAACCCGGCGGACAAAACTGAAGATGCCAAAGTTGCAGAAGCCGTTGATGCATTGAAAACGGTGGCAGATGCAAAAGCGTATGTGATTTCTGGAGTCTCCACGATTTCGTTTGTCGGATCGAAAGTTACAGGCAGCCATGACGGTGGATTTAAGAATTTCTCTGGGACGATCGCGGTTGCCAATGGAATGATTGCCCCGTCGAGCCAAATAATGATTCAAATGGGGTCCCTTTGGTCGGACAGCAGTCGGCTTACGGGCCATTTAAAGAATTCCGATTTCTTTGACGTACCAAATTTCCCCACCGCGGAATTCGTCGTCACTTCGTTGAGCGAAAATGGGGAGCTTACCGGCAACCTAACCATGCGTGGCGTTACTAAGAGCATTACCTTTCCAGCCGAAGTCGACGTTTCCGATAGCTCGGTATCTCTCAAGGCGGAGTTTGATATTAAGCGTTTTGATTGGGGGATTGCCTACAAAGGGAAAGCGGATGATCTCATTCGCGACGAAGTAGTGATCAAGCTGGATGTCACGGCTTTCACGGATGCCTAGCTAAGAAATTAATCGCGATCCCAGGGGAAGGCTATGGTTGGCTTCTCAGTATAACGGTCATTGGACACGGTTAGCCTAGCGCAACAGCCGGGATCGTTTTGACTCTAAAGTAAGGTCCATCTACTGTCACTGATTCGTTTCCTATCAACATATTGGATACGTCTTGTTCTCCGTAGGTGCTTGCTTGTATTATTAGTTCCCGGGAGGCGGTTGGGCTGGCGTTCACCAGATTGACGGACACTTCAGGGTCTGAGAACTTGTCGATCAAGGCGGCGATATCATCGGGTATTCCGGCCCGTCTGCTCTCAGGGTCGAAGTAGCGGAGACGGCAATGAAGAGCGGCCCCGCCCCGACCCGGATCCATTCCTCCCATCATCAATTGATTGAGCGTATTTACCGAGGTGGGATTGAATTTCATGGGATCGTCGGAGAGGCGGGTATCCGGAGTTGTCGTGTCAGCTCGCATGCCCGCTACTCGATTTCGGATAGTCTAGAAGTCCTGGGCTAATTCCCTTGTCGGATAGCCAGGATCCCGGCCTTCCAGGTAGGACGCCCAAGGATGATTCTCTGCTCGGGCCTTGTCTTTATCGTCCATCGTCCAGAACCAGGACTCCAGCGTTCCCCATGGCACTGGCTCGGGTTTGAAATCGTACCAGCCGTTATCGCCATGTATATAAGGAGAGCGCTTCTCGCCCTCGATCACTCGAGCATTGGAATTAACTATATCAATCACTCGAGTCCAGGGATCGATGAAACGTCTGTCACCAGTTAGCAGATACGCGTTGCCGAATCCGATGATAGCCCGATACACTCTTGTGCGATGGGCAATTTCTCCCGTTTGCGGTACTTCTACTGAAAAGCCCCAGCCGTATACGCTACCCTACCATTTGCCGTCGGTCTCATAGCCAATGGCTCCGTCCAAACCAACACTCGAGGGAATTGTCCCGTTGTTGGCTTCCATTCGGCCCAGCCAGGCGTCCACGTAGTCAAGAAGCCATTCCTTGTATTTGTCGTCTCCGGTCAGAATATAGGCGTTCAATGCCAAGGTAGTGGCCGACAGGTTTTGTGGATGGTCGCCTAAAATGTCATTGTAGTCCTTGAAGTGAGCTACCATTTCCTCGTAGTTGCGTTCGGCATGGCCGAGATGGAAGCGATTTTCCACTTCGATTGGGTCGCCCGCCCAATCGAGCCCCGTTGTCTTTCGCACAAGTGGTCCACGGCTCCCATTGAACATTCTGCGAATGACACTGCGTTCGAAATCGTAGTTCGAACCCCCCGGCGTCCTCGTTCATGTAAAAGCCCGCGTATCGGCGAACGCGTTTTCGGTAGTTTAGATTTTCTGGGTCGGACAACCCTTGCAGATTAAAAACGCGAAGAATTCGATTCCTTCTTTCTGGCAGGCGAGGATTTCTCGTTCGAATTCAACGACGTGTTGGCTTTTCCAATCGTAGGCGAAGCGAGTAATTCCGAGATCGCTCAACATCTGAGCCTTCTCTTCAGGCGACCGCTCTTTCGCGTCGAATGGGACTATGCACCAGGCGACGAGATTAGACTGATCGAAGGGCGACTTTGGAGAGCACCCAATCAGGAATAGAACGCTAGTCGCGAGCGCCTGGATCTTTAAGAAAATAGTGTCAGTGCCTTTAGGAGCTTTCATTCCTCAAGAAAGGATGATTTTAGCACGGTAAAGATGCCTGAAACTGTCAATGAGCCAATGATCTCGTAAACTTGTCGGGTTTGGCGACCGAGCCGACCGAGATCTTGCAGAACCCATGCACAGGTATCGGTTAGTTTTTGAATAGGACAAAAACGAATGAATTTAGCAACCGGGTTGGCCTAACGCGCGTATCTATATAGAAAGAATCATGAATGAAGGTTGGTTCCAAAGCGTCAAAAGGTGAAATTGGGCGAATTTCGCTGAATCTTGCCCGGGATTCGTCGAAATCGAACGAGGCTTGGAATCAAGGGACTTGGAGGGAAAAATTTTGGGAACTTTAGTAAAACAGGAACGTCAAAAGAGGTACTCTTCTATGTCGACAAAAGCTCAAGAGGTGGCACTGGATAAAGCAGCTGTAGCCCGGTTCAAGGCCGGCGATGAGGCTGCATTCGAGGAGATGGTGAGCCGGTATTGGGATCGCATCTACGCGATGGTTTTGCAGCTTCTTCGTAATTCGCAAGATGCGGAGGAGGTTACTCAGGACGCATTCATTCGGGCCCACAGAGGCTTGGAGAAATTCCGTGGTGATTCTAGTTTTTCAACATGGCTGTATCAGATCGCCACGAATCTGGCCCGAAACCGGTACTGGTATTGGTGGAGGCGGAAGCGCGATAAATCTGTCTCATTCGACATGAATGTAGGTGAGGACTCAAACACGAACCTCGCTGAGATTTTCGAAGCCGATATCGAAACGCCACAGGATGTTGCTATAACCAACGAGTTTCAGGAGCGTGTTGCCGCGGCCATGGAGCTCTTGAACGACAAGCATCGTGAAGCATTGGTCTTGAGAAATGTTAAGAGCCTATCCTACGAAGAGATCGCCAATAAACTTAAGATTAGCATTGGCACCGTGAAGAGCCGTATTGCTAGAGCCAGAGAGGCTCTTCGCGAGAAGCTAGGAAACGAGCTCTTGTAGATCTGAATGGAAATCGAACGCTTCAAAGAACTTCTTAATCTTTATTTAGACGACGAGATCAGCTCCGTTGAGTTGACTGAGCTGATCTCTGAGACAAGGCGGGATCCTGAGCGTCAGGAGTTGTTTATCGAATATTGTCGTATCGATAAGGCATGCTCACGTCTAAGGAACCAACTGAAGGGGGAGCGAGTCGGCCGTCGTTCAGTTAGACAGTTGATCTACGCATTCGGAGGGCTTGCTGCGGCTTTTCCTTTGCTGGCTGTGGCTGGACGAAATCGCGTGCCGCTAATAGGCGGCGGTGAAGATACGGTTGCTATTCAGCCTTCGGAAGAAGCGACCGAGCGATTCCTTGAGTTCGCGGCAACCGACGTTTTGGCTGTTTCACGAAAACCTTTGACGAATCGATTGGTGCTTCAGCCGGTAGGTTTCGTTAATGGTTCGAGCATCGATATCGATCAGGTTCGGTCTGTGGAGAATCGCTTACGGCTTAGGATCCAGCAGGAGGATTTCCTGAGGTCGATTGAAAGATTATTACGAGATGGAATGGGTCGCGTGCTTAAGCCTGGTTTTGGGGAATCGATCGACGACGGCCAACTTTTCGCTATCCCGCCTGTCAGCGAATTCTCTCCGAACTTAACGGCTGCTGCTAATCCGGCCGAATTTGAAGTGGGAGCCGATAGCCTCCTATTCAAATACTAGAG
>JAYZHU010000152.1:0-33330 GCA_036166175.1 Verrucomicrobiota bacterium
TCCGGTCGAGCGCTTCATCCACATAGGCTCGGACCAGCGGCTGGAATGATTTTAGGAGAGGATTATTCGATTTAGCAAAGAGATCTTGGGAGGATTTGTGGATAATGTTCTGCAACACCGGATACAAATCGGACCCGGCTATCAGGGCATCTTTGACGCACTCCTCGAAAATCATGGTGGCATCGCCGACTGTCCTCGATTTGTCGTCGCTAGCCGTTACATAAAACGTATCGATCGCGATATCGTCATCCCGTGAGGTTGCTCGGGCGCTCAGTATACTATATCCAGCCACATTGAGGGACCCTGCCAGTTTGTGGAAAAGCCCAGCCCGATCCCAAGTGACAACGTTTACGGCGATTAGGCTGCGGTTGATGTCCTCTTTCCAGTCGATGATTGGCGTGAGCGATTCGGCGGACTCGGTCTGGGCGAGTTCGCGAAAGAGTTGATTGATCATCTCGACATGAAGAACGACGTCGTCGCGAGAATTGTGTATGAAGTAGCGATCCGGCAGCTTTTCGAAATGGGCAAATATTTCTTCTTCGGCGATTCCGGGTATCCCGGTCTCCAAGAGGGAAGCAAGTAGCGATTTCCGCTTTCTCTCATACCGATCCTCAATCAAGCCGTCGGCCTTCATCTCTGCCATGGTGCGAGATAAGAGTTTCGCGTGCAGGGTTTCCTTGTACTGGTTCCACAATCCCTTGGAGGTCCCGCGAGCATCGCAAAATGTATGGATAAACAAAAGACGGAGTTTTTCCGCCGATTCGGTTTGGTCGGCAAAGACGCGAGCTGTATTAGGATCGTCGATATCATACTTTTGCCAGAAGCGAGCCATTTCTAAATGGTTCTTTATGATGTAAAGGACGAGTTCACGATTCTCCTCTGAGACCTGCATTCGTTCGAGAAATGGCTTAGCCATTTCCAGGCCGATTTGAGCATGGCCTTTGATTGATCGTCCCTTTCCAATGTCGTGCAGGAAAAGTATCAGGTAGAGGAGATTGGGCAACCGCAGCTCGTGTATCTCGTTCCGGTACCGTTCGTAGATGGGGTCCGAGCTGGAAAAAATATTGTCGAGCTCGAGGATGGTATTCAACGTATGCTCGTCTGCGGTGTACCGATGGTAATACTCATGTTGAACGAGGCAAGTAAGTCGGCCCCATTCCGGAACGAACTTCCCGATGATCCCGTTTCTGTGCATCAGCTTTAGGGTGGGGTATACGTCGCCGCTCTCCTGCAGAATCGTCCGGAAACTTAGATTGGCATCCGAGGATTCCCGAACGCTATCGTCAATGAGTTCGGCGGACTCGCGAATCAAGGAGCTCAAATCAAGGTCCAATGCCAGCTTGTGCTGTTGCGTATGCCTAAAGACGCGTACTAGGCGATTGGGATCCTCTTTGAATACGTTTTCGTCAATGTAGCCAATTTCCCGTCCTCGAATGACAAATCCATCGATTTCCCGAACGCGCTCCGTCCTGCGAGCTAGGAGCAGGCTCTTTATGGACTTCAGGGGATTGAGCCCAGCCCCTGGCTGGGAAATGATAGATAATCGGCTCTCTACTGTTTTGGAGATACGGTTTATATTCTCGGCATGCCGGTAATAGTCCCTCATGGATTTCTCGACCCGAGTCAGGAGATTGCGGTCCTGGTATCCGAGCCGATAAGCCACTTTGGGTTGCATTTCGAGTGAGAGAAGATCGGTGGGACGGGTGCTCCGAAAGTGGAGTTCGTTTCGCGTGCGAAGCAAGAAGTCGTAGGCTTCTTTGAATTCGGACAATTCGTTCTTGCGGAGGTAGTTTTGCTTGCCGAGCCCATCAACATCGCTGACGTTCAGTCGCACCCGAGCCATCCATAAGGTGTTGTGGTAGTCGCGGAGCCCGCCTACGCCATTCTTAATATTGGGCTCTTGCATGAAGACGGTGGCTCCGTACCGACTGCGTCGGTCGCGCTGGTCCCGTAGACGTTGCTGAATATATCCTTTGGGATCTTCTTTGCGGTAGAAGAGATTGTAGGAGTTCTCAAAGCCTTCGTAGAGGGATTGGGAGCCGCAAACAAGACGCGACTCGAGCAGAGCCGTTTTCGTTTGGATGTCCTTGCGGGCTTCGGTGAAGGCGTCGTCAACGGTTCGAGTGGAGTGTCCGACTTTCAGCCCCGTATCCCATAATATGTAGAGGATATTCTGAACTAGATGTTCTTGGGCGATCTCTAGGGACTTCGGGCTCGTGTTCGATGGATATAAAAACATCAAATCAACATCGCTCAACGGACAAAGCTCGGATCTTCCGTATCCGCCAATGGCGACTAGCGAGACGGCGACCGTGTTGCCGTTGGCCGCCCGTCTGTATGATATGAATGCGGGCTCGCTGAGGGTTTTTACCAGGCAATCTACGATGGCGGTGAGGCCCGAAACGACTTCCAAACCGGATGCGCCAGCGCGATGCTGTTCTTTGACCCATTCTCTCTCGGCGTTGTAGAATTTCAGACAGTCGGAAAGCCGTTCTTTGCTCGGAGTATCTGAGTCGAAACGCAATCCCTTCTCAGCTCGGGATTGCATGCGTTTGGCTAGATTTCGGGCGCTTGCCATGGATCGATTCGGGTCTGCATGCTGGTTTCGAGTCAGAATGCAAGGACCTCTCAGGTCAATGATCTCTTTACCCGAATCCTCCCAATAGGAGTGGTCGATTTGTCTCAAGCAGTTAGCCTGAACGAAAGACGATTCGCCGGATCCGCTTCCCGTTTTCGATGCAGGCAAGTTTACGGAGAATAATGGCCTGGTTGAACTGCAGCTCCTGACGTATTATGGGATTTGATACGGCTATGAAAAGAACGCTTTCGTTCTCAATGCGAATGGGATAGCAATGGTTGGCGTTGGCTGGGCCGACGATTTGTATCCACTTTTCCCGAATCCGATCCTCGAGAGACTCCACCCCTATTTTGTATTTGCGGAGAATCTTGTCGAAAACGACATCCATATTCACGGTTTCCCGAACAACGGGACTTAAATCCTCAGGAACGCCTCTCAGATTGGCTATAAGATTTTCCGCCTGGCGGGAAAACTGGTACGGCTTGTCTGCCATGAATTCGTATTTTTAGGAAGCGAGTTGCTATTTGTCCAGGGGATAAGGCACGTGGAGATCGAGTCCCGAAACCCATCGGCAGTTAGCTATTGTCCATTCACCTTAAATAGCGCTTTTCCCGGTTTGCCCTGCTGAATGGACTGTTCCAAGGCATCTCTCCAATCGTCGAGGGCGAAGCTGCCGCACACTGGGATAGAAATCGAATGATCACGCATGGATTCGGCGATGGTCTGGTGCATTTCCTCGATTTCCGCCGCCGACGCCTCTCGGTACCATTGACTCACCCAGAAGCCATATAGACGAAGATCGTTGAATATGAGGTATCTAGTAGGGAATGGAGCCGGCTCGCGATCCATGCCCCCGTAGGTTACCAGGGCGGATTGATCAGCGAGGCACTTACAGATTGTCAGGGCACTGCTGCCTCCGACTGCGTTCAATCCCAGATGCGCTTTGTTTGGGCCTATGGTCTCTTTCAAGATTTTAGCAGCGTCGGGGTTGTCTTCAACGACGAGATCCGCGCCGATATCCTCAAGTGAGGATTTGCTCTCCAGGTTACGAACTAAGTTCGCCGTTCTGATACCTTGGATAGCCGCGAACTGGATGACTAAGCGCCCAACCGCCGATGTGGCGGCGTTTTGGATAATCCAATCACCGGAACGCAGATCCGCGAAATCATTGAGCATTCGCCAAGCAGTGGCCGGATTGATCCAAAACATGGCGGCTTGTTCATTATCGAGGGAGACTGGAGCTGGGTGGATGCGCGGCTCTGAGAGATTGGCGAAGGTTTGCCACGATCCTGGGTCGCCAGAAAAAATTACCCTCGATCCGATTTGGAATCTCTCCGCGTTTGACCCGCAGGAAACGACTTCTCCAACGCCTTCGAGTCCTCCGGTTGCCGGAAGGGTAGCCAGGGTTCCGTAGCTACCGTTGATGCGACCGAAGTCGGCAGGATTGATGGGAGCGGCTAAGACGCGAACCGTGACCTCGTCGTTTTCCGGTGGGGCCAAAGGGATAGTTTCTAACTTTAGAGTTTCCATTGGGTCGCCAAATTCGCTGTAGCGAAGGGCCTTGGTAGTGTTAGGGATAGTCATAAAGCCAGGAGAATTGGGCTGGATAGGATTTCTGCGGAGAGAATTAGGAAAGTTTGAGACATCTCGCGTAGGGCGAGTAAGTTGATTGGGTTTTTTCGATGCTTGGGTCTGCAATCGTCTCGAGTATTCTTTTGCCTTCAAGGTGTTTTCGCAAAAATTGTTAGTCATGCAGGTATACGTTCGTGAACCGAGGAATACGGATGCGGAGGCTTTTGTGGCAAAGGCTCGCGATAGTATAGCTATGCATCGCCCTTGGGTATACCCGCCAACGTCGATCGAAGGCTTTCAGGACTATTTGGAACGTTTACGAGAACCAAGGTATGAAGGCTATTTCATATGCAGGAAGACCGATGCAGAGATTGTCGGGGTTGTGAATGTGAGCGAAATAATCCGGGGGGCGATGAATAGCGCTTTCGTAGGTTATTGGGCTTTTTATGGCTTCCAAGGGCACGGCTATCTGACCGAGGGATTAGCATTGGTCTTAGACGATGTTTTCGACAGGTTACGTTTGCATAGATTGGAAGTGAATATCCAGCCCGCCAATACATATTCTATCGCCTTGGCTAAGCGACTGGGTTTGCGGAAAGAAGGTTTCTCCAAAGCGTATCTGAATATTGGGGGCGAATGGCGCGATCATGAGCGCTGGGCCATCCTAGATGAAGAATGGGAGGAGCGAGGTGGCTCGTTTTTCGTTGTAAAGTAGCGAATGAATAGGAGATCGCCCGCTACCTTAGGTTCTTTGGAATTGCCCCCGGCCTTTTTAGCCCGCCACATTCGATTGGTAGTCGCTCCTCAAAGATGATCGGTTTGCTCCGATGAGCAAAATCTTTTCGAGCGTACTCCTAGTTTAAAAACGGCATTGCCGATCAGAGTAAGATTAGATTGTTAGTTTCTTTATGGGAAATGAAAACGGATTTCTTAGTTCAGAATTGCTGGTCGATTGGCCGCGACTTACGCCGGATGGCGTTGAGAGTGACATCGAAACGGCATTGGAAGAGGCCAAGGCGGAGATCGAGGCGATTTGTCAGGTGGATGCGTCGAACGCTGACTTCGAGAATACTTTTATAGCTCTTGAGAAGGCTGGTGAGACTCTTTCGAGGGCTTGGGGGCGGGTTGAGCACCTTACGTCAGTCAATGATTCCAAAGCGCTGCGAGAAGCCTACAATCAGATGCTTCCCAAAGTGACGGAATTCAATAGTGGCATTCCCCTCAATCTCCGATTGTGGCAAGCTCTGAAGCATTTTGCAGGCAAGTCGGCGGTAGCTGACTTACAGGGCATTGAAAAGCGGCTTTTCGAGGAAACGGTGGCCGATTTCGAGCAGGCGGGAGCGAATCTGGATGAAATTAGCAAGCGGCGCCTGGAGGAGATCAATAAAGAGCTGGCTCAGAAAACCCAAAAATATTCGGAGAACGTATTGGATGCCACGAATGCTTTCGAACTGGTTATCGAAGACGAATCTCGTCTTGCCGGTTTACCCGAGTCCGCCCGTGCCGGAGCCAGGCAAAGCGCCTTTTCGAAGAAGCTAGGTTCCGATGAGAAGCCGGTGTGGCGTTTTACGCTTCATGCCCCGTCAATAATGCCGGTTTTGAAATTCGCCGAAGACGAGGGTCTGCGTCGTGAGCTCTATGAGGCCTCTTCCAAGGTTGGGGCTGAGGATCCATACGATAATACCGAGTTGATCCGAGAGATTTTGAAGCTTAGGGCGGAGAAAGCTGAATTGCTGGGAAAGGACAACTTTGCTGACAACGCCTTGCAGCGCCGAATGGCCAAGTCGGGCCGGGCGGCCCTTGGCTTCGTTGAGGATTTGCATCGCAAAACCAAGGAAGCGTTCGATCGCGAAATCGGCGAACTCGAACGCTTCGTAGCGGAAGAGATTGGTCAGGAGCCCGAGCGTATGGACCCTTGGAACGCCACTTATTGGGCGGAGAAACTACGGCAGCGAAAATACGATTTCGACGAGGAAGCGGTGCGGCCCTATTTTCCGATCGATCGGGTCTTGGACGGTATGTTCCAGATTGCTGAGCGGCTCTTTTCCATTGAGATTAGGGAGCGTGATGGAGCGAGCGTATGGCATGAGGATGTCAAAGTTTACGATCTGCTCGACGCCTCTGGAGAGTTATTGGGCTACTTCTATGCGGATTGGCATCCGAGGGAAGAAAAGCGAGGCGGGGCCTGGATGAACTTCCTGGATACCGGAGTGCCGAGGTCCCAGGACTCGGAGCGCGAGCCGCATCTTGGGCTGATCTGCGGAAACCTCACCGCCCCAATTGGCGACAAAGCAGCATTGCTGACTCATTATGAAGTGGAAACGGTATTCCATGAATTCGGCCATCTCTTGCACCACCTCTTAAGCGATGTGGAGATCAAGTCGCTTTCCGGCGTCAATGTCGCCTGGGACTTTGTCGAACTGCCATCGCAGATTATGGAAAACTGGTGTTGGAACCGGGAGAGCCTAGATGTGTTCGCCCGGCATCATGAATCGGGTGACCCGATTCCAGAGGAGCTCTACCAGAAAATGCAAGCCGCTCGTAATTTCAACGCGGCGATCGGCATGATGCGTCAGCTGGCGTTGGGTAAGATGGATCTGGAGCTGCATCTGAATCCAGAAAAATATTACGATGGCGACCTCGATGAACTCATAAGGGAGGAAATCGATAGTTACTCAATTCCGCTAAAAACTAAGCCAACCACGATCGTCCGACGGTTCTCCCATCTCTTTTCGTCGCCAGTCGGGTATGCGGCTGGCTACTATTCCTACAAGTGGGCGGAGGTATTGGACGCGGATGCGTTTACACGGTTTGCCAAAGAAGGCGTCTTCAATCGAGACACGGGAATGGCATTCCGGGAATGCGTGCTTTCAAAGGGGAATTCAGAAGACCCGATGGAGCTTTTCAAGCGATTTATGGGTCGCGAACCGGAGCCGGAGGCTTTGCTCGTTCGTAGCGGATTGGACTAGACGTAAGGATCGAGAGACGAGTCAGAAAGATGCATTGCGTCTAGGTTGGAGAGGCGTTTCGACCATAGTCTCAGCGAGTCAGGAAAAAGGAAGCCTCTGCCTCGTGGCAAGTGCCGCCTTCGATCTCGTTTGGCACGCTCTTTAGCTCTGACACGCAGCGTGGGCGTCAAGTTATCAAATACTTACGATGGAAACCCGCCCGGAGGTCGGGTTCCACCCTTGAATTCTATGCCAAAAGGTGGAGCTCGACCTCCGGGCGAGCTTAAGTCCAAACTGCGTCGGCCATGACCTTTGCTAAAAATCGTCTTTTTCGTTCATCTTTGCTGGATCTTGGAATGAGGCTTGCTTTCTTTATAGGCATTCAATTATCGAAACGACTATGATACATGATGTGTTAGCGGTTTATATGGGAGGCGGGGGCTCGATCATGGGCTATCTTGTTTTCGTGGTGCCAACGATTTTACTGGCGATGTGGGCCCAATCAAAGGTGTCTTCGACCTACAACAAGTATGTCAGGATTCCTTCTCGAGGCCAGATCACTGGCGCGGAAGCGGCAGCAGCCGTCATGCGGAATGCTGGCATTTCCAAAGTAAAGATCGTCAAAGTAAGGGGTCATCTCACGGATCACTATGATCCGATCGGCAGAAAATTGGCTCTCAGCGAAGAGAACTACCATGGAACGAGCTTGGCTGCTCTGGGGGTGGCGGCTCATGAAGCAGGGCATGCGGTTCAACACAAGGTTGGCTATGCGGCTTTGAAAGCGCGAATGGCATTGGTGCCCATCACGAATATTGCCTCTAGCATTTTGCCCATCGTGATGATCGGCTCATTTTTCATCATCGGCGGCGCATTCAGTTACACGCTTTTGAAATTGGGGATCCTATGCTACGTGGTGTTAACTGTGTTCCAGTTGATTACGCTGCCTGTGGAGTACGATGCTAGCGCTCGAGCCAAGAAAGAGCTCGTAGCCCTTGGGATCCTTGGCAAAGACGAAATGGTAGGGGTGGATAAGACGCTAAATGCGGCGGCGCTCACCTACGTAGCGGCTTTCGTGAGTTCTCTGAGTTATCTCTTGTATTTGCTTAGCATGGTTGCCGGGAACCGCGATTAGAGCGGCCGGCAGACGGCGTTGTTCTCAAATCATGGCGAACGCCCGTTTCGCGGCGACATTCTCGGCCGATGCCTGAGGGAATCGAAAAACGATTTTCGAATTCAGGGACGCTAGCTTTTCCTGAACCAGTACGCGGTAGAGTGTATCTGCGGAACCGACGCCACCAGTGATGGCTATCGCCAGATTGCCAGAGTCCAAATCGAAATCTTCCATGGTTTTGCGAACGAGATCCGCGATGGCATTGGAGTTTTGATCTAGAATTTCTCGAGCTTTGATATTGCCGTAATGAGCGAGCTCTATGAGCGATTTGGCGGCTTTAGCTACCTCGTTGCGTTCTTTGCTTGGGACTGAGACCAGGCCGGCGGTAACAGCATCGAGTCCGATGGCGTAGCCGCTGCCGGGTTCATCGCCGTTTGGCAGGCGGTTGCTGTGAGTGATAATGGTTCCCGATTCACTCTTTCCTATGCAAGCGGCCCCGGTGCCTATAACCAGACAAATTCCGGGTGCATTTCCCAGGCCAGCTTCGTGGGCTATGGAAAGATCGGAATCGATCGTCAGCCTGGTCCCCCGCCGCCAGTTAAAGTCCTCAAGATAATTGGCTAAACGAGACTTCTCTTCTGGCGTGCGAATTCCTGCAATCCCGCAATAGATACCATCGATTTCAAAATCGTCGAATTCCAGCGAAACGATGGCGTTTGTAATGGACTCATTGATTCGGGCGCCCGCGGTTTTGAAGCCGCAATTGTGCGGATTGCAACCAAGCGCTTTCCCTAATCCAACGGGGTTGAAGCGGCTGTCTACCAGCAGTGACCGCGTGTTGGAGCCACCACCGTCGACACCGAGATACAATTTGCCAAACGACATTAGAGGAATTGAGGTGTGGCCATCCTTACAAGGCACCTTGAGCACATAGGCAAGCAAACCCAGGTATCCCAAGAGAGCTTTTTACCATCTGCTAGAAGGTTTGGGAAATTGCCCTGATGTAGCGCCAAACCGTGAAGGTTTGTACGATTGTCGATTGTCCTTGCGCCTTGAGCTCAAGAGGGGCTGACGTTTTCTGGATCCACCCATTTTCCGTGCTCCTTGATCAAATCGATCAGGCGATCATCAGCTTCACCTTCTGGGATGTTGTAGCGGACGCATTCTTTACCGACGTAGAGGTTGATCTTTGAAGGAGCTCCGCCGACATAGCCGAAATCAGCGTCTGCCATTTCTCCAGGCCCGTTGACGATACAGCCCATGATGGCGATTTTTACGCCCTTTAGGTGACCTGTTTTTTCCCGAATGCGCTGGGTTGTAGTTTGCAAATCGAACAGTGTGCGACCGCAGCTTGGGCAGGCGACGAACTCCGTTTTGGAAATGCGAGCTCCGGCTCCTTGTAGAAGGTTGTAGGCGAGCTTGGTTGCTCGAGCGAGGTCGGGCTCAGATTCAATGCTGACTAGATCGCCAATGCCGTCGCACAGTAGGCTGCCACTAAGAAGGCTAGCATCCAGGAGCCTATCGAGGAATCCTGACTTCCCTCCTGTAGGGACTCGTCCATTTCGCATCCAAATTGGGGACGCGTTTTGCCAATTGCTCAGTTTTTCCGCGAGGCGTCGATAAACGCCAATCTCGTGAAATGGCGGTTCAGGCAAAAGGTTGGCCCTTAGCGTAACAATGAGATTGGGTGCAGGTTCTGAAAAAATACCGTCTTCGCAATCTGGGCCAAGACCTGCGATGGGTATGGCGTTGAAATCGGAGCAAATTCTCAAGAATCTGATATACTGGCTGTAATGCTCGTCGCCGAAGTCCCTTAGCAAGGCTAAAGGAAGACTGTTTTTAGGCAGACCTTTTGAGAGCGATTGCAGATCTATTTCTGGGGCGATTTCGAGGGTTAGGGAAGGAACGAAGCTGCTAACCGCCTCGCTAGCTTCCGGAATTGTTTCGAAATCTTCTGGCGAATCCACTCGAACCCATAGCGACTCGATAGGCGTATCCGAAAGCATGAGACTAGCTTGTTTGAGTTCGCCCGCGAGCTCCTGCGGCTTGGTAATTGCGATTGCCGATCGCGTTATGACGGAAGGCGGCGTTTCGGAATTAACCCTAATGTTAGGAGCGAGCTCGACGGGATGGGTGGTTCTTCGAGAGAACGAATAGGGATCGACCGAATCGGGTTTATCGTCTGGCTGGCTCCTGACTGCCCATTGCTTCATAGCTTTCCTGGCTAGGGCTCTCGCTACTGGTATCTCGTAAACGGGATCTTCCGTTAAGGAAACGCGAATGGTGTCGCCCAGCCCATCCATGAGCAAGCTGCCTATCCCAATAGCGCTTTTAATTCTGCCGTCTTCTCCGCCTCCAGCTTCGGTAACGCCTAGATGCAAAGGGTAGGACATGTCTTCGGCGTCCATCTTTTCCACCAGCAACCGGTAGGCCTCGATCATGATTTTCGGATTGCTGGATTTCATGGACAATATGATGTCCTGGTAGCTGTGCGTTTCGGCAATTCTAAGGAACTCTAGAGCGGATTCCACCATTCCAAGAGGCGTGTCCCCGTAGCGATTCATGATACGATCGGATAGCGATCCGTGGTTGCATCCAACGCGCAGTGAGCGGCCAAGTTCCTTAGCTCTCAATACGAGAGGCGAGAATTCTTCATACAGGCGCTCAAGCTCGTCATGGTATTGACTATCTGAATATTCGCGAATGGCGAACTTCTTGTTATCCGCGTAATTGCCGGGATTGACGTGCACTTTCTCCACATGTTCGACCGCTTCCATCGCGGCTGAGGGAAGAAAGTGGATATCCGCGACTAGAGGATTGTTGAATCCAGTGTCTCTGAACTTCCGGTGAATGTCCTTCAAAGCTTGGGCGGCCTTTTTGTTTGGGGCGGTTATGCGGATGATCTCGCATCCCGCCTCAGCGAGAGCGATTGACTGGGCGACTGTAGCGGACACATCTTGCGTATTCGTGGTCGTCATCGACTGAATGCGAATCGGATTTTCTCCTCCAACACCTACGTTGCCGACAAATACCTCCCGGCTAGGCCGGCGAACTGTGGCGAAACGCGAGGAGCAGTAGCCACTCATACTACTTTTCTCCGTCTATGGATGAATCGCTGGACTTATCTTCGCTGGTTTCCCCGAATACTGGAGTAATTCGTTGCTCCACGTACTCCCGGCTATCAGAACTATCTGAGATCCATCGGTTCACGTCAAAAAAGGTAACGTAAATCATTAGACTGAAGAGGAGCAGCATGAATCCCCCTTGGATGGATGCCACCAGATTGGGAGGCAGAGCTTCTTTTTTGATTTTCGAGATCGTAGCGAATAGGATATGCCCGCCATCCAGAACGGGAATCGGAAGCAGATTGAAAATGGCCAGATTGATATTAATCAAAACCGTTAACCAGATAACGAAGAGGATGTCGTACTGAGCTGAGTTATAGAAGATGCGGATAATTCCGGCAGGTCCACTCATGTGGCTTAAATTGATGTCGGACCGGCTATTGAATAGGGCGCCGAGCGTTTCCCAAGTCGTTATCGTGACTTGCTTGATTTGCTCGAATGGATTGACGTAGGCAAGATCCGCGTTGGTCGTGTATTCGCTGATTCCTATTAAGGTGCTTCGGGTTCCGTCTTTGCGGATTTCGACGCTCTCGGGAGTCACGGTTGTTTCGATGTTCTCTTCACCGCGTTTCAAAACGAGGGAAACAGGAATTCCGGCTTTATCGGCAATAGCGTTTCTGAAAAACTCGATACTGCGAATGGGTTCTCCATCTACTTCGATAAGTGTATCCTGCGGAAGAATACCAGATTTGGTGGCTGGGGAGTTGTCGGCCAATTTTGTGACAATCACCGTATAGCCGGGTCCCAATCCAACTTGCCGGGTTTTGAGATACTGGGAAATGATTGGAAAAACGGTTAGTTGCTGGACGTTTCCATTGCGCTCGATCTCGAAGTCGATCTTGCGACGACCATCTTCGCTAATGCCGGAGCTGATGGCGATTGACTGGTGAATATCCGTCCAGTTTTCGACGAGTTTCCCATCGATTGAGCGAACGATGTCACCTTCCTTGAGTCTGGCTTGGCTACTCGGAGATGGAACACTAACCCCATCCTCATTTATTAGAGACTGGGATATGTATCCGACTTCTACAGAGTTTTGCCGTTCATTTGTTGGTTGGCCGGTAAAGAAGAGCAAGGTTGCCAGGCCTAACGCGAATAGCACGTTAAAGACGGCTCCTGCCACGGCGACTATGACTTTGGAAGTGTAGGAAATCGGCTCCATTTTTTCCATGTCCGCTGACGATTCCCCCTCGATTCCTCGCATGTCCGCTAATTGCGGCAATGCCACGTAGCCACCAAGTGGAAGCAGTGAAACGCGGTAGTCGATGCCGTTGCGTTTCCAACCGAAGAGACGGGGTCCGAAGCCGATGGAAAATCGCTCAATGTGCAATCCACGCCATTTGGCAGCGAGAAAGTGACCGAGTTCGTGAACGAAAATGGAGCCCCCGAAAAAGAGAACCACCATAAGAATGGACCAGGCGCTTTCGAAAATTTGACTGAATGCGATGCTCATGGGGCTTGTCGAGGCATGTCGACTAGTCGGCTTGCGACCGATCGGGCTTCCTCGTCGTATTTCAAGACTTCCTCAATCGAATTGGGTTCTTTGTTTTCGATGAATTCGAGCGTTTTCTCCACGATTTTAGAGATTTCAACGAATTTAATACGATCTTGAATGAAGGCGTCTACCGCTATTTCGTTGGCGGCGTTGAAAATGCCCGGAGCGATTCCATCTGCTCGCATGCATTCGTGGGCCAATTTGAGGCAAGGATAGCGATCTAAGTCAGGCGGCCGGAAGTCCAGTTGGAATGCTTGCCGGAAGTCGAGCGTATTAGAAACAGGCTTGGCTCGGTCGGGATAAAGGAGCGCGTGCTGAATGGCGAATGTCATGTCCGGCGGACTCAATTGGGCGATCACGGACCCATCCACGCACTCCACCAGCGAGTGGACGATGCTTTGCGTGTGGATAACGACATCCACTTGTTCTGGAGCCATACCAAACAACCAACTGGCTTCGATCATTTCCAGGCCTTTGTTGGCCATAGTGGCGGAATCGATCGTCACCTTTGGGCCCATGTCCCAATTGGGATGCTGGAGAGCTTTCTCGAGTGTGACCGAACCAAGCTGTTCGATTGGCGTATCTCGAAAACTGCCACCCGAAGCGGTTAAGATTACCCTCGATGCCTGGTCCCGCGGGACGCCTTGTAGGCACTGGAACAAGGCGTTGTGTTCGCTATCGACTGGCAGTATGAGCGCGTTTTGCCGCTTGGCGGCCTCCATGATGAATTTTCCTGCGAGGACCAGGATTTCCTTGCTGGCGATGGCCAAGGTTTTTCCAGCCTCGATGGCGGTCAGAGAGGGCAGGAGACCTTGAGTGCCTACTACGGCAACCAATACGGTGTCGCAGGATGCTAGTGAGGCGAGGCGATTAAGGCCTTCCAATCCAGAAGAAAGGTTGGTGTCTTCAGAGAACAGCCCGCTTTCACGAGCTTGAGAATAGGCTTTCGCGCCGAATAGGCAGGCCTCCTTCACCGAGAATTCCTGGGCGATTTCCGCTAGCCGCTCAGAATCCTTGTTGGCCGCTATGCCAACGAGCTCTAGCTTGTCGGGGTGTCGGCGGATTACTTTCAATGCGCTGGTCCCAATCGAGCCCGTGGCGCCGAGAAGGACGATTCTCTTACGATCCTCCATCAGTTTCCCAAAGCCAAGAGGCCGAGCAATAAATAACCAGTTGGAGCGGTAAGTATCAGCGAATCCGTCAAGTCGAAGGCTCCACCGATTCCGGGAATGGATGAGCCCGAGTCTTTTTGGGCAGCCATCCGTTTTATCATGCTTTCCACGAGATCGGAGACGATTGAGAGAATGGCCATCGGCAAGGCGAGAACCGTGCCCCACAAGGGCGTGAAGAAGGCGGGGAAGGCATCGCGGGCGAGATAGCTTAGCGTGAAGCCAAGTCCAACGGAAATGATGCATCCACCAATCGCTCCTTCCCATGTCTTCTTGGGGCTTGTCACGGGTGACATGGGATGGCGCCCAAAGGCTTTCCCAGAAAGTAGAGCGCCTACGTCGGTAAATTTGGCGGTAACAATCAGCCATACGACTAGCATAAGGCCTTTTTCGGGATCTCCGGGTAGCTCGATGAGGCGTACCAGGTAATTGAGCATGAAAGGGACATAGATAATCCCCAGCAATGTAACGGAGAGCGTTTCAACTCGTTGATCCACTTTACGCTCGCGAAAAATCCGGACGCAACAAGCCACTATCGTGACCGCGATGATCCCCGACTGGATTCCCCCCGCTATAGGGCTGTCTGAGAGCTTGTTTGCGTAATAGGGCGCCAAAATGATGATGAGACCGAGGAAAACGCCGAATTTTTTGAATGGATGACGGTCCATGCGCTCAAGCAAGCCGTAGAATTCGTATTGCGTGGCCACACTCAAGCAGGCCAGTAACCAAATGGCAGCATCCGGGCCGATGACGAAGAAGCAGACGACGGTAATCGTCCAAAGAATGAGCGTACTAAGGATACGTTTGCCCACTTTTAAAGCGAATGAAGGTCAGCGTGAGAGGGTCGTGTCTCTGTCAAGTTGTTCGCCTGTACGACCGAATCGTCGTTCTCGGCTATGATACGAATCGATGGCTTCTTGCAGATGAGTCTTGGTAAAGTCTGGCCAGCAAGTGGGCGTGAAATAGAATTCCGCGTAAGCGCTCTGCATGAGGAGAAAATTGCTGAGACGATTCTCTCCCGACGTGCGGACAATAAGGTCCGGATCTGGCAGGCCATCCGTGTAAAGGTTTTGTTCGATGTCTTCCCATTCGATGTCCTCCGGATACAGCTTTCCCTTAATGGCCTTTTTCACGAGCTCTCGCGTGGCATCGACAATTTCGTTTCGCGAGCTGTAGTTCAGTGCGAGTATTAAGTGCCAGTCATTGAATTGGCTAGTCGCCTGCATGGCTTGTTTTAATGCGGCCCTGGCTTTCGCAGGCAGCTCTGGAATGCGACCTACAGCATGAAGCTTGATACCGTGCTCTATCAGGGTGTCCGTTTCTCGCATGAGGAACAGTTCCAGCAATTCCATAAGCGCGTTCACCTCAGTTTCAGGACGTTTCCAGTTCTCTGCCGAGAAGGCGTAAAGGGTCAGATAATGGATATCCAATTCCTGGCAGGCTTCGATCACGCGGCGGCATGTTTCTACTCCTTGTTGATGGCCCTTGATGCGGGAAAGGCCTTGAGACTGTGCCCAGCGGCCGTTGCCGTCCATGATTATTCCGATATGATCGGGTCCGCTCTTTTGGGAGGCCTTGTCGCTCATTACAAATCGCCAAACAGGAGAAATCGGGACAATCATCGTGCCTGTTCCAATTTGCAAGGGTTTATCGACGGCAAATCGAGCTGGAACTAATGTCGATATTCGGATAGCTAACGGAGCGTAAAGAGTGTAACTATTTGAGCGTGAATCGCGTTTCTTGTCAAAGACGTTGGTAGCTGGTAGGCTTCCTCGCTCTTCGCCTCTGTAATTGAACTATGAAGTCTTGGTCCACCGTAATTGTATCCGGCCTTGCCGTCGGGTTTGCTGCTTACGCAGGCTACTTGAGCATGGAAAATTCGCGCCTGAAAGCATTGCTAGCTGAAACTCCAAAAGTGGAAAAGCCCATCACTGTCGACGGTGTTGCAGAAGCGGTAGAAGAGGTGGTCGAGAATGCAGAGGAGATCGAGCAACCTCGAAGGAGAGGCGATTTTGCCGAGTTTGAGAACATGTCGCCGGAAGAGAGGCGAGAAAGATTTGCGGAACGGAGACGCGAGGCCAGAGCGGCTCAGTTGGAAAGGGCTTTGGCGGCTTTTGATGATCCGGAGCTGCGGATGGACATGATCGAGCGTCAGATGGAGCGATTGGATCGCGGATACGCCGATTTTTTTAAGCGACTTGGTCTTCCGCCAGAAGAAATCGATGCTCTTAAAACCCTGATGGCAGAACGAAATCTGATTCGAATGGAGTCGAGCATGAAAGCCTCAGCCGTGACTGATGAGGAGCGAGAGGCGATTCGCGAAGACTACCGCAATCAATTCGCGGCGCTTTCTGAAGATATAGACGCTCTTTTGGGCGAGGAAGATGCCCAGAAGCTGAAACAGTATTCCAATACGCTTCAGTACCGAGGAGACGTGGAGTCATTTGAGAGAGCATTGAGCTACTCCGAAACTCCATTGTCCAAGCGGCAGGCGGAAGGGCTCGTGAACGTCTATGCCAAAGTGGACAAGGATTTCGAATACTCGGTTGATATTTCCCAATTGCAAGGACGTGGTCGAGGCCGTGATTCGGCCCCGATTACGCAGGAATTGGTCGATACCTATTATCAAGAACGGGAGATTTATGATGCTATGCTGCTCGAGCAAGCAGCGGTGGTCCTTAACGAAGCTCAATTGGCGAGTTTAGCCGCCCAGCAGATTTCTGAAAGGGAGCGCGAGCAGAGACAGGCTCAATTGGCCCTAGAAAATGCCAATGTATCTGATGTTCCAGGTGGAGGGTTCCCGCGTGGAGGTGAAGGTTTTGGCGGCGGTCGCGGCGGTCGCGGCGGTTTCGGGGGAGTTCGTGGGGGTCGTTGATGGGGCGGGCTTAATCCTCTTCCAGACGGTGCGATAGATTATAGAATCCTGCCGTCTGCGTATATCAGTTTTCCAGCTACGAATGTCTTGACTGTCCTGCCTTTCAAAGGGCGGCCAATCCATGGGGAGTTCGCGGATTTACTATGAAATGATTCGCTTTGGGGCGTCCACTCTAGATCGGGATCAAGAATTACGACGTCGCCATCCGCTCCTAGGCTCAGATTTCCTTTCTTCAATTGGAGAATCTCGGACGGACGATTGGTAAGTACTGACAATGTGTCTGAAAGCGAAAGACGCTTCGGATGATAGAGCTGGTCCAAGGCTACGCTTAGGGCGGTTTCAAGTCCGATGACTCCAAAGGGAGCGTTGTCGAACTCCACATCCTTCTCGTAGTCCGTATGAGGAGCATGACCAGTTGCTATGCAATCTATCGTGCCGTCCGTCAGAGCTTCCAGAATGGCAGTGCGGTCTGCTTCGCTCCTCAGAGGCGGGTTCATTTTGAAGTTCGTATCGAAGCTACCGATTTCCGTATCCGAAAAGCTGATATGGTGAGGGGTTGCCTCGGCGGTGATATTCACGCCTCTCGACTTGGCTCGCCTGATGATGTCTACAGCGTTTTTGGAAGTAATGTGTTGAAGATGAATACAAGCCCCCGTCTTGGCTGAGAGAATGACGTTTCTCGAAACCATGATGTCTTCAGCCTCGGTAGGCGATCCGCGCAGTCCCAATTTGGTGGACATGAATCCTTCATTCATAACGCCATCCGCCGAAAGAGAATAGTCCTGGCAATGGTCGATTATCGGTATGCCGAACATATGGGCATACTCAACTGCCCGCCGCATTAAGCCGTTGTTTTGCACACAACGCCCGCCATCTGAAATCGCGACTACTCCGGCGTCTCGCAAAGAGCCAGTGGGAGAGAGACGCTCGCCATCGGACCCAACCGTAATACATCCGGTCGGGAAAACGTTTACTAGGGCTTCGCGGCCCACTGCATCCTTGATAAACTGGATAGTCCCCGCTGTGTCGGCGGGAGGATTCGTGTTTGGCATGCAAACGACGCTTGTGAATCCGCCAGCTCCCGCTGCTTGCGTGCCGGTAAGAATCGTTTCTTTGTGCGTTTGTCCGGGAACGCGGAAGTGAACGTGTAGATCGACCAGCCCGGGACACACGACTAGCCCGCTTGCATCGATTTGAGTAGCCCCCTCCAAGTAGGCTTTCGAGGGGCGATCCACGATCTTGCCCTCCGCAATGAACAAATCCCCGCTTTCGTCGCGATCGTTTTCGGGATCGATCACCCGTCCGTTTTTAATCCAAATAGCCTCGCTCACTTCTGTTGCGGTTGTATTGAGATATATGTCACGATTCTACTAGGGATTCGGCTTTTCCGCCTGAGCAGAGATACAAGGCCGCCATTCTGGTAGCCAGCCCATTGGTTACTTGGTCGAGGATGACGGACTGGCTGGAATCCGCGAGCTCTGAATCGATTTCAACTCCGCGGTTGATTGGGCCCGGATGCATAATGACGGCGTTCTCCTTAAGCCAGGAAAGCCGGGTCTTATTAAGGCCGAACATTTTTGTGTACTCGTTTAGCGAAGGAAATGCAGAAACGTTTTGGCGCTCGTGCTGTATTCGTAGTAGCATTACGGCGTCCTTGTCCGCGAGCGCGGATTTAAGGTCGTGGGAAACCGTGACTCCAAGCTTTTCGAATTCCATTGGAACAAGGGTGGCAGGGCCTACGACAGTAACTTCTGCGCCGAGCTTGGTCATCGCCCAAATGTTGGACCTGGCTACGCGGCTGTACAGGATGTCTCCTAGAATCGCGATTTTCAGCCCCTGCAATCCGCCAAATTTCTCGTGGAGCGTATAGCAATCGAGAAGCGCTTGCGTGGGGTGCTCGTGGGCCCCGTCGCCTGCGTTGAGGACGGGGATGTCGAGCACGCGAGCGATATAGGCTGCGGTACCGGGCGATGAATGTCGAATGACTATGATATCGGCGGCAAGAGCCCGAATATTCTCTACGGTATCTCGAAGCGTCTCTCCCTTTGAGGTACTGCTGGTTTTCATATCCAGCGACATGACGTCGGCACTCAGCTTAGTCGCTGCCATTTCGAAGGCTACGCGGGTTCGGGTGCTGTTTTCGAAGAAGAGATTGACGACCGTTTTACCACGGAGGGCCGGAGTTTTGGCCGTTCTCCGACTCAGAATCTTTTTGAAAGCTCGGGCAGTATTGAGAACAGTAAGGATCTCATCCGCTGTGAGCTCTTCTGTTGAGATCAGGTCTTTGCGATTCCAAGGCATACCTGAAATGGCCATCCAGCGCTAAGGGGAGAGAATGTCAACATGCGACTTTTCCGGGTTTTTCGGGAAAAGATGGACTTCGACCTTTTCGTCTAGCGTAGTGGTCTCGCTGATGCCTCGATAATTCGGCTCGATCGGCAGGCGCCGGTTTCCCCGATCCACTAGAACGGCAAGCTCGACTTTTCGTGGTCGTCCCAGCGCGTGCAATTCGGAGAGGGCCGCCCTAACGCTGCGTCCGGAGAATATGACATCATCAGTGAGAATGATCGTAGCATCCTCCGGATTTTGTACGAGTGACGTCGACTCGACTTCCTTGGAGATCGGATTTACCCCAATGTCGTCCCGATGGAAGGAAATGTCGATTGTGGCTGAATGAGTTTGGAGACCGTGCGATTCAAGTAGCCGGGCTCGGAGCGATTCGCTTAACGCAATACCGCCATTTGCTATGGCCGCTAACACGAGTGTCTTGGTCCCAGAATGAGTTGCGGCAATATCCGCAGCGATCTTTTCAATGGCTGAGCTAATCTCACTAGAACTGATGGACTTTCTTGTGGTCACTCAGTCTTGATAGAGTGAAGGATCGCGCGAGGTAAAGAAAAAGCCTGCTTCGTTAGGTTTGTAGGAGTGGCTTTAGGCCGCGATCCTCATGAAGTTAAGCAAAAGGCATCGCGGGATAAACCCACTCCTACACTCGAACGCAACTTATGGCCAATCCTTTCTCGCAAGAAAGCCGTCCGCTTCGCCCTTACTTGGGTATCAGCATCAACTCTGTCCATTTTCCCCCAGAGAAAGCGGTTATATCTCCCTCGCGGATTAAGGCGTTTGTAACGGCGTTTGAGGTCACTTGGATAATGTCGCCCCGCTTTAATTGACCCCAGAAACGTATCCAAATGGTCGATTCGCTCGGATACACGATCCAGAGGGGAATCCAGTTGAATTGTGGGAACCGTCGAGAAAGTGATGCCCTGAATCAGGGTTTCGGGACTAATTGACTCAGGTTCATCCCTCTAGCCAATCCGCCATGTCTTTTTCCGTAAAAATGTAGTTGCACTCTTTGTACTGGGTAGCGAGCAAGGATCGGGTCTTTGATTCGGCGAATCGATTACATTGTAGAAGCACCTTTACAGATTGACCCGGCGCCCTGACGAGGCGGCCTAGGGCTTGGTTCACTTTTTGGATCCCTGGTTGCAGGTAGGCTCTCTCGAATCCATCTCGATTCCGGTTCTGATAGTAGTCTCGCTTGTATTGCTGAACGGGATTCACTTCGGGAAGGGCTGGACTGACGACCATGGCAGCCTTGATTTTGCCGCCTAGCATGTCGACGCCTTCCGCGAAGCTCGAACCCAGCGTCAGAAAGATCACATCACTGAAACGCAAGGCTTCGTCGATGAAGGCAGCGCGCTGTTCAACGGTCTCCATTTGGTTTCTCGCTTGAGATACTATGCGGAAAAACGGATACGATTCATTCAATAAAGCCTTCACTTTGTCTGCATACGCGTAAGAGGGGAAGAATACCGCAATGGGGGCGAATTTCTCGGCGAGCCGAGCGATCGTATCAGCTGTTTCAGGGGATGATTTGTCGCGATGCTTGTATCGCGTATTCACTCGTGTGTCGATTGCTACATCATAGGCTCCATCAAGCCATGGCGCCGGCGGCGATAAGCTGATTGGCCGACGGTCTAATTGATCCAGACCCGTTTGCTCCAAAAATCCGTCGATAGGGTGGAGCGTTGCGGAAAGAAGGAGACAGGAACGGAACGAGGCTAATGAACGCCGAATTTCAGAGGATACATCAATGCAAGTGATTTTTAGATTTCCGTTTTCCGGAATCCAGCCCATGAAACATTCAGGACGCTCTTTCATTGCTGTCGAACCAGATGCTAGACTCCAGATCGTATCCATTGATCCGGGACTAATAGACTCGTATTCAATTGGCTGGTAGGAAAATAGTTTGACGATGTTCGCCAAGTTATCGGCGATGTCGTCAAGTTGACGCAGGTTAAGAATGTCGCCCTTCCCGAAAGAGGCACATTCGTCAGCCAGGTTTCTCAGATGAAGGGCAAGGCGATTATCTACTCCAACCTCGGTGAGCTCGCTCGCCAGCGCTTCTAGGGAAAGGGACCTTAACTCCTTGCTAGAATTGGATTCGACTCGAGACGGTAGGTTGTGAGCTTCATCGATAATAAGAAAGGTTTTGGCTGGGTCGAAGTCGGGTTGTTCATCGAGTAATCTTCCGCTACTTGACGAAAACAAATAGTTATAGTCGGCCACCCAGATGTCTCGGTAGTTGAGAGCAGCTCTCATCGCCTCATATGGGCAAATGCCAACGGATGCGCTTGCAGTTTTGAGCTGCTCCAATGAAGGTGGTTTAGCTTCGGCGAACAGAAAAGTTTGAAGTGCCGTAGATCCCCACTTGACGTCAAGATCGTTTAGGTAAGGGCAGACTTTAGGAGAGCAGCGAAACTCCGAGTTAACACAGTGCTCCTCCTTGTTGCGGACTTGCCAATATCTGGCTGCTGACTGATCGGAGAGGAGGGAATCAAGGCGTTCGATTGCTTCTAACTGCCCCGTTTTTTTGCTGGTGAGGTAGACGATCCGCTCGATTTGCCCAGAGGCTAGCTCGTGCAGCCCGTGCTCCCAGGACACACCAGTCTTGCCGTATCCCGTTGGCGCTTCCAGAAGGACGATCCTTGAGCTGTCGAATGCGGACTTTAGATCGGATTGAATGGTTTCTTGGCCTGGGCGAGGGGTGGCATAGGCGGCTTTGAACCGCAAATTTCGAAGCCGCTGAAGACGCTCGCGTTTTTGATCCAGATAGTTGGCAATGCGATCCAGCTGATTGGAAACCAGATGCTCGAACGTTTCATCTAGGATAATGCTCTGGGTGATTCCGGTAGAGAATTCAACGAGATAGAGCTCCATTTTGATCGAGTCGAAAAGGTAGCGTTTCGATCTTTGGAGGAGTTCACGATAGGCGAGTAACTGGAGGCAATAGTCGCTGTACTTCTGAGCGACATTGTCTTGTTCGAGAGGCAGATTCGCAGACACGGTTTTAATTTCCCGAGCGTGGAGTTGCCCTTTGTGAATTCTAATCTGGTCGATACGGCCTTTCAGAAGCAGCGACCATCCGTGCCATTTAATTTCACCCGAGATCGATTGCTCGTTCTCAAAACCTGCGGAGTCCGCTCGGCTTTGGACTTCTTGATGCCACTGTTGCCCAACGACCGCTCTCCACATTCCAAACCCTCTGGATGCTTCCCGTTTAGGATAGGGCGAGAAACTAGCGAATTCACCCACGCTCATAGTGGCTCGTTTCTCGCTAGCGTCGATCTCCATGCGGGCAATGTGCGAGGGCCATCGATCAATATCAAGCTTCTGGGAGTCTCTTGACATCGCGTCCCGGCCCTCGAAATCGCGGTCGCCCGACTTCCTGTCCAAACCGACGTATTGGCCGGTTGTTAAATTTCAGCGTTTTGGAGCCGATACCTGAAAGGATGCATCGATTCTTAAGTGTGGTGCTGGCGATGTTTGCCCTAGTTCAGGGCTCCCGAGCGGAGCTCAGCGATAGCTTGCTCCGTGGGCTAGAAGGAGTCGGGATCGAGATCCGCCCATTGCACAACCGATCGGGTAAATTCACCTTAACCGAAGGGATGCTGCGTCAACGACTCGCCAGAGAATTGAACGACTTGCAAATCGACTTGTTCTCTTCTGATGAATTGGAGGGCGTTCCAGGCCAACCCTATTTAGAACTCACGGTAAACGTGGCTCACGTGCAGGGTCCAAGCCACTTTTACACGATAGATCTGAAATTAAAGGAAATGGCCCTTTTGGAACGTCCACAGGATTCAGAAGTTTCCATGTCGTTAAGCACCTGGGAACGGGAATCGTTGGGAGTGGCCAACCGGCCGGAAGCGGTGCTTCTAGCCTTGGATCGATTGGTTCGCCTATTCTCGGAAGAGTTTCACCGCTCCAACGTGGAAGAGTGATTTAAGAAAGGATCGCGAACCAATTAGAGGCAACGGCTCTCTGCTCTTGAATTCCTGGAAATTATTTCCAGTCTCCTCGGCTTATGATCAAGCCGGAGACAAAAGCTTTGCATGAGGAAATTGAAAAGCGAGCGGGATACCTGTGGAGGTATCTTTGACGTTGATGGCAAGCGCAAGGACATCGAAGAGCTAGACGCGAAGATGGCCGGGGAGGGATTTTGGGATAATCAAAAAACTGCTCAAGAGGTCATAGCTCAATCGAACAACTTGAAACGCGTGGTCAACGGCCTAGAGGATTTCAAAGCGAAAGTTGACGATGCTCGGGCGATGGAAGAGTTGCTCGAAGAAGAGGATGTCGACGAAAACTCTGACGAGGCGAGTGAGCTGCACGAGTCAGCGGAATCTTTGAAGATCGAATTGGATGAGCTAGAAATTCAATGCTACTTGAAGGGGGCTCATGATCATTGCAACGCCTTGCTAAGCGTAAATGCGGGAGCGGGTGGGACCGAATCTTGCGATTGGGCGGATATGCTTTTCCGCATGTACATGCGCTGGGCCGAACGTCGTGGCTTTAGAACCGAAATTGTAGACATTCTGCCTGGTGAAGAAGCTGGATTGTCTAAAGTTACAATTCGTATCGAAGGAGTGAATGCATTCGGCTACGCCAACGCGGAGCGCGGAGTTCATCGACTCGTACGTATCAGCCCGTTCGATTCCAATGCTCGCCGCCACACATCGTTTTGTGCAGTCGATGTGGTAGCGGAGATCGAAGATGATGTCGAAATTGATATTGATGAAAAAGATATCAGGGAGGATACCTATCGGGCCAGTGGCAAAGGCGGGCAGCATGTGAACAAGACCGATTCAGCGGTTCGGCTTACCCATTTACCGACGGGAATTGTGGCTGCCTGCCAGACGGAGCGTTCGCAGCATAAAAACCGATCGACTGCAATGAAGATGCTGAAAGCTCGTTTGTATGAAAAGATGGAGGACGAAAAGCGGTCGGAAATGGAAAAGGTCTATGGAGAAAAGGGTGAAATCGGCTGGGGAAATCAGATTCGCAGCTATGTGTTTCAGCCATATCAGATGGTCAAGGATCTACGGACGGGATCGGAGACAGGCAATGTTCAGGCAGTTATGGATGGGGATATCGATCTATTTATCAACGCTTGGCTTCGTGCGGGTTCCCCTCGACATCGCAATAAGGAATTCCAAGCGGACGATTAGCCGAATTTGTCTGCGGCTCGGTTTGGGACAGGAAATAGCGAAAATGGATTTCAACGAATTGAAAGAGGCCTTTGCCGAAAGGGAACTCTTCGAGGGCAAGACCTGGAGAACTTCCCCGGAGCCTTGGAAGCTGTCCGGGGAGATCGTTGAAGAGCTGCGACGGATCGGTCAAGCCAGTTTGGATTTCTACAAGGCTCTGGAAATTCTGTATTCGCGTTCTGCGGACGGAAAGAAACTGCTTCGCAATCGTGACGTGCAGGTTCCTTGGGTGGCAGAGTATTTAGATAGAGGCAAGCCCGACGAGTTGGTAAAAGTCAGCCGAAGCAAAAAATTAAAAGGCCGCATTCCGCCGGTCATTCGTCCCGATCTTCTATTTACCAACGACGGATTTTCTATTACCGAGCTCGATTCGGTTCCTGGCGGGATCGGTTTGACGGCGTATTTGAATGCCTTGTACGAAAAGGGTTCAAAGTATCCCATGCTTGGGGGTGGCGGAGCGATGGCTCAGGCTTTTTACAAGCGTCTCGCTTCATTGGCTTCCGGGAAGGATAGCCCCGTAGTGGCCATCCTGGTAAGCGAGGAATCCGCAACTTATAAGCCGGAAATGGATTGGCTGGCGGAGCAGCTTCAGTTGGAGGGCAAGCGCGTTTTCAGCTTGCGAACGGAAGAAGTGTTTCCGTTGGGCGGGGCTCTCTATTTCGATATTGATGGGAATCCAGAAAAGATCGATGTCGTCTACCGCTTTTTCGAGCTCTTCGATCTCGGAAATATCGATACCGCCCAGTACGTCATCGAAGCATGGGAAAACGGGGAGATAGCATTGGATCCGCCGCTGCGACCTTTCTTCGAAGAGAAGGCGGCCATGGCCCTTTACCACCACCACCTCCTTCTTGATTTTTGGCACGAGAGCATTCCCAAGAGTTCGCGTAAGATTCTCGATGGTCTGATTCCAAAGTCTTGGATCGTGGATCCTGCTCCTTTGCCTCCCGGGGCTGTTTTAGAGGGTCCAATGGCTCAAGGGCGTTCGCTTCATCACTGGATGGATCTAGCTGAGGCCAGCCAGAAGGAGCGTAACCTAGTTCTCAAAATCTCCGGATTCCACGAAACCGCCTGGGGATCGCGTAGCGTGGTAATTGGCAGCGATGTTTCCAAGGAAGACTGGTATCGAAGCTTGGAAGAGGCTTGTGGCTTGGCGGAATCCCACCTGCACATTATCCAGGAATTTCGCAAATCCATACGATTGTCCCATCCACTCTATAGAGAAAATGGCGAAGTATATGAGGCGTCGGGAAGACTGCGATTGAATCCCTATTATTTTGTCAATGGGGATTCGGCAGACCTCGCTGGAGCCCTGGCGACTTTCTGCCCGCCGGACAAGAAGATCATCCACGGAATGGAGGACGCTGCTATGCTGCCTTGCTGCATCGTGGACTGAGGGAGCGTCGATATATCAGGGCGTCGATCGAGGTTGTTCCCAACTTATTCTTCGATTTATTCACAAAGGCGTCTTTGAGGTTGTCAGGGGTCAACGCGGTCGTTCATTTTCGGCGGCTAGCATGTATCTTAGCTCACTCAAAGCAAACGGATTTAAAAGCTTCGCCGATAAGACCCATCTCCGGTTCGACCCGGGTGTGACAGCAGTCGTAGGACCGAATGGATGCGGGAAAAGCAATATCGCGGACGCGATTCGCTGGGTTTTGGGAGAACAGAGCGCCAAGGCATTGCGGGGCGGCAAAATGCAGGATGTCATTTTCGAAGGAACAGATAAGCGGAAGCCCCTCAACATCTGTGAAGTCTCGATTATCCTGACCGATTGCGAGAAAGAGCTGGGTCAGGAATTCAACGAGGTCGAATTGACTCGCCGCGTGCATCGGGACGGGGGGAGCAACTATTACATCAATGGAAAAAATTGCCGCTTGAGGGATATACAGCGGCTATTTATGGATACGGGCGTTGGTAGGACGTCTTACTCGGTCATGGCTCAAGGGCAAATCGACCAGATCCTTTCGTCGAAACCTGAAGAGCGGCGAGCGGTATTAGAGGAAGCGGCGGGAATCTCTAAGTACAAGGCCCAGCGCAAAGAAGCTCTCAACAAATTAGCGAGAGTAGAAACGAACTTGGATCGCGTTACCGATGTGATCGCCGAAATCAATCGCCAGATTGGCAGCTTAAGGCGTCAGGCTACCAAAGCGATTCGCTATCGTAAACTGAGTCACAAGCTTCGTCATTTGGATGTGGGTTATAATGCCTATCAATATAGAGCCTTGAAGTCGGATCTGGACAATATCGATAAGGATGCCGGCGGCTTGCAGTTTGAAGTGGACGATTACCAAAAGGATGTGGAGCAGAAAGAGTCGCGTCTAACTGTATACAAGGAAGAACGACAGGCGTTAATACAGAAGATCCAAGATTCCCAGCAAGCGGTTTTCGATCTTCGCAGCGCGAAAGAGCAAGCGGCGAACCAAACCCATATGTCGGAGATTCGGATCACTTCCATGAAGGAGCGTATCGATCAGGCTCAGGAAGAGATCCGCTCGTTTGAAACCCAGATACAGGAGCTGGGCAGCCGCCTTGAGTCCCATTCTGCCGATAAAGAGCTTCACCTCGATGTCGTTGGTAGCTCTGACGAAGTCTTTCAGGAAAGGAACCGAGATCTCGCCGATATCGAAGCGAGGCTCGAATCGTCGGAGCGGGAAATTCAAACTTTGCGTAGCCGATTGGAAGAGGGAGAGTCGGCTTTGCAAGATTGTCGTGAACAGTTGTCCTTGCTCGAAGTGGAGACTGGGACGGGGTCCAATCGGCTGGAACAGTTGACGGTGGAGCTCAAGGAGCAAGAAGAAGGCGTGGCCAAGGCTGAATCGGAACTCGAGAGATTCAATAAAGAGGTGGAAGCAGCTGAGTCCCGAAAGAAAAACTTGGATACGGAGCTTTCTAAGATTCAGGACCAGGTTACCGAGACACGAGATGCCTTCCGAGCGATTCAGGGTAAAATTCAAGAACTCGACCGAATAGTGGCCCAGAAATCGGCCCGCGTAAAGCTGCTTCAGCAGCTGCAAGAGAAACTAGAGGGGTATGGCGAGGGATCCAAGGCTCTGATGAAAGGGCGTATGCAGGGCTCTCTGGCGGGGCGGTCGTTTTCGCCAATCGCGTCCAATTTGTCCATTAAAGATGGATACGGATTGGCGATTGAATCCTTGCTTGGATCGGCGATTGAAGCGGTGGCCGTGAATGACGCGGATACGGTTGTCGAGATATTCAAACAGCTGGAGAATAGAGAGATTGGCAGAGCTTGCGTGAAATTGTCTAGCGCAAGCCGAACGTCGTCAAAACCCGCGAAAGCTCCTGATTGGCTGGAGCCGGCAACTCGATTTGTCTCTCTTAGTGAAGATGCGGGCCCTGTTGAATCTGTACTGGGTGCCTGCTTCATCGTAGATGATCTTGAGAAATTCCTTAGCTGGTGGAAGACTAATTCGGAATTCCCGTTTTTGCAGGTCGCTTCGAAAAAAGGGGAATCCATCGATAGCCGAGGTCTAGTGACAGGCGGCTTTCGCAAAGCGAATAGCTCAAGTATTCTCCAGAGGGAAATCGAACTCAAGAAAATAGCCAAAGAACTCGAGAAGGACCAGATCGGTTTAAAAAAAGCCCGCGATGAGGCCGAGGCACTGAACGCGTCTCTCGAAGAAGCGGAAAAGTCGGTAGAAACGTGTCGTCGTGAAATTGGCGAAACGAATCAAGAGCTTTCACGTCTCCAAGCTGAGGCTGGAAATGCTGAGCGATCTCTCAATGACCAGAAGTCCAAGATCGAGCGTACCCAGCGAGAGAGAGAATTGTTGGAGGAGTCGCTGGCTCGCTCCACTGAAAAATTGGAAGCGGTTAAGACGCGCTTGCAACAGGATCTTTCTAGCATTGCAGAAGTACGGGAGAAGCTAGGGGCGATCGAAACCAACGTCGTTAAGACGCGTAATGAACGGGATGACAAACGAGAGGCCTTGTCCCAGGCGAAATTCGATCTCCAGGAAAAAAAGAGGAAGCTGGATATGCTTGAGCAAGGCGTGGTCGAAACCGAGCAGCGACGAAGCGAACTTATTCGATTGGTGGATACCAAGAGCGCCGACATTGAGCAGTGGAATATCCAAATCGATGAGCAGAAGGAGGCGATCAAAGAAAGCTCGAAGCGCTGTGAGGCTCTTTTTGGTGAAATCGCGGAATCGAAAGCGGCGGTAGAAAAGAACCGCGAGTCGCTCGCTTCAATCGAGGATAAGGTAAACATTCTCGAGAAAGAACAAACCTACACCCGAGACAAACTAGATAATCTCAAGTCGAGCCTGAATGATCGTCAGGTACGCTTGGCTGAAAAGCGTTCTAAATTAGGATTCATTCAAGAGGAAACGGAACGCGAGTACGGCGTTGATTTGCGATTGATCGATTGGAAGTGGGAAATTTGGAAAGCGAGGCAACCGGTACCTAACTTGCCCAAGCTGGATTTGGACAGATCTACTGATAACGAAGATTCGGATACCGATGAAGGCACATCGGAAGAGCCTTCTTCTGGGGTGATCGAAGCGGAGAAAGGCGTTGAAGTAGATTCAGGGGCGGAGATCTCTTTGGAGGATTCCCAGCCGATGAACGCATTGCCTGACAGTCCAAGCGAGGAAGAGCTTGAAGCTTTGGACGATACGAATTGGAGCAAGATCAAGTCTGAAGTGCAGTCGGTCCGCAAACGCGTTCAAGGTATGGGCGCTGTCAATACGGATGCCATCGAGGAATATGGGGAACTCAGAGAACGCCATCATTTCTTGAAAACGCAGTACGACGATCTGATTGAATCTCGAGATAAGCTCGTAGAGGCAATCGAGGAAATCAACACCAAGTCACGCGAGCAATTCTCGCAGACTTTCGATCAGATCCAGGCTAATTTTAAGCACACCTTCACTTCATTGTTTGGCGGAGGGAAAGCGGATTTGCGATTGATGGAATCGGAGGATGTTCTGGAGAGCGGGATCGATATCGTGGCTCAGCCTCCGGGAACGAGATTGAAGAATATCTCGCTACTTTCAGGCGGTCAACGTACCATGACGGCAGTGGGGCTCTTGTTCGCGATTTACATGGTTAAACCGAGTCCGTTCTGTTTGCTCGATGAGCTGGATGCTCCATTGGACGAATCGAACATTGGACGATTCACGGGACTGCTCAAACAGTTCAGGGCTCAATCGCAGTTTATAATCATAACGCACAATAAGCGAACCATCCAAGCTGCCGAAGCGATTTATGGCGTTACCATGGAGGAAAAGGGCGTGTCCAAAGTGGTATCCATGAAGTTCAATTCCGAACACGAAGACTCGGATCTGGTTTCGCTGCAGTTGGAAAAAGAACCGGCTTTGGTTTAGACCGTGATCTTGAGGCCGAAGTTTTGAATTGATTGGTTCAGGTGTTCGTAACCATTCGCTTGGCGCGCAGTTGAGATCCCTTCAAGTTAAGGTTTGATGTCTTGGATCCGACGATTGTTCAACCGCTACAGTGGCTCTCGAGAAACTAGCGTGATAGGTCGCTTGTGCGAGAAATAGGCGGAACGCTGTCTAAAAGCCAAAGGCTATCGAATTATCAGTCGTAATTGGCGAGCAGGAAAGGATGAGATCGATCTCGTTTGCCATGATGGTCTTGCCCTCGTCTTCGTCGAGACGCGAACACGCAAGTCGGGGGCTCTTGTCAGCGGCTACGAATCGATCGGTCTGAGGAAAAGAGACGCCTTGCTTCGCGTCTGCCGGGCCTATCTTGCCAAACTAAAGCCTCGCCCGAAGTCCTTTCGATTAGACGTTGTTGAAGTCGAACATGAATCAGGGCAGATCATCGCGACCCGGCACTTTGAAAATGTCCCTCTTTTCGGTAAGGAAACGTTTCGGGGAACCTGATAGCAATCCGCTTTACAAGCTTTGCGCTGGAGACCACCTTGAACGCCATTGGAATGCATTCTAGCTTATTCCAGAGGATATGTCTCAAGATACTCGCCATCCATTTCTGAAGGGCCTCAGCAAGCATCGAGGCGCCCAGCCGACAGTGATAACGATTTTCGGCGCGTCTGGAGATCTTTGCGCTCGCAAGCTCGTACCCGCCATCTACAACTTAGCTGTAGATAATCTGTTGCCTGCCGATTTTTCGTTGATCGGATACGGGCGAAAGCCAATCCCGGACGAGGATTTTCGAACATTAGCTCGAGAGTCGATCGAAGAATTTTCTCGGCGCCCGCTCAACGCGGAGATCTGGGACCGCATTGAGGAAAATACTTACTATTGCAGTGGCGGCTACGACGAATTGGAGGCCTTTAAGACGCTCAAGAAGAAGATCGACGAAATCGAAAAAGAGCTAGGCCGGGAAACCCAAAGCGTTTTCTACGTTTCCACACCTCCATCGGTTTTCGAGCCGATCATCGAGAATTTGGGCGCCAGTGGCTTGGCCACTCGATATCAGCGGTCCGACAACCATACCAAGGTGGTCGTTGAAAAGCCCTTTGGCAAAGACCTGGAATCAGCTCGCCATCTGAATCGGGTTATCCAAAGCGTCTTTCAAGAGCGACAGGTGTATCGAATTGATCACTACCTAGGCAAGGAGACTGTGCAGGACTTGCTAGTGCAGCGATTCGCCAATTCCATTTTCGAGCCACTATGGAATAGGCAGTATGTTGACAATGTCCAGATCACCGTTGCCGAATCGCTCGGCGTGGGAACGCGTGGAGGTTACTACGAGCAGAGTGGAGCGACTCGAGACATGATTCAAAATCATACTATGCAACTCCTTGCTCTGACGGCTATGGAGCCGCCCGTTTCCCTGGACCCCGAAGCTATACGAGATGAGAAAGTGAAATTGCTCAAAGCGATCAAGCCCTTGGATTTGGAATACGAGCGTAGCGATGTTGTTCGGGCTCAATATAAGGAGGGCTTGGTGGATGGGGAAAAGGTTGAAGGTTATCGTCAAACGGAGGGAGTGTCACTGGAATCAGAAACAGAGACATATGCCTCGTTGAGGCTCAATATAAGCAATTGGCGCTGGGAAGGCGTGCCCTTCTATCTGAGATCGGGTAAGCGCATGGCTCGTCGTGTCACGGAAATTGCGATACAATTCAAGCGACCGCCATCCACTTTGTTTAGCGAAAACGAGATGTTCAATTTAGCATCGAACTCGCTTGTATTCCAAATTCAGCCTGACGAAGGATCGACTGTATTGCTTAACGCCAAAATACCTGGACTGCAAACCCGGACTCAGCCGGTCAAAATGCATTTCAAGTACAGCGCCACATTCGGTTCCAATACGCCCGAGGCCTACGAGAGATTGGTTCTTGATGCTATGCTTGGCGACGGAACGCTTTTCATTCGTGGAGACGAAGCGGAAGCGTCCTGGAACTTGATAACGCCGCTCCACGATTTCTGGTCGAGCGAGGGGCAGAGAGGGATGGAGTCCTATGTATCTGGTTCTTGGGGGCCCTTGGCCTCGGATCGCCTCCTTTGGGATAATGGGCATCAGTGGCGCCGGCCTTAAGGGCAGATTGAGTGACTGATGGCAGGCTTATTAGCGACAGAGCATAATGAGATCTACGGATCGCTCCCTGGAATCGAAGTTCCGGTGGGTGACGCATTGGTATCGCTATCCAATATGTGGAATGCCCCGCCTTCCTCGGAGCAATCTCGATCTCTGTCGGAGTTCCGTGCTTCACGGATGAACTTCATATTGCACTTTGGCTTTGAAGCCTCGGTTGAGGATGCTCAAAAGCTCTTCCAATCCGTGATCGGCTTTTCGAAAAGGTACCCTTGTCGCATTCTGGCCCTTTGTCCGTCCAAAGACGAGGACGCCACGGGGCAAGGGATCGTCTGCAAGATTTTTTCCGAATGCTACATTGGTGATGGCCATGGCGATATGAGCTGCTGTGAAGCTCTTATTTTTGGATACACGCTTAAAGAGAAACAATATCTGGAAGACCAGATTTCCATTTTTCTTGAAAGCGACCTACCCACTTACTACTGGCCCTACCGTTTCGACTCGCCAAAGAACCTTTCCGATTACCAGTCATTCTTCGGGAATGTCGATCGAGTAGTGATCGATACAGCTGCCGAGCTTTACTCTGTGGAAGAATTAGAGGTGCCGAAACCGGAGATTATTCATGATCTGGCATTCGCCCGAACGCTTTCCCTGCGCCAGTCCATTGGGCAATTCTTCAGCGCTTTTCCGGTGGAACGTATTCTCGAAGGACTAACCGCCATCGAAGTCGATAAACCTGATAGCCTGAACGCCGAGTTGCGTGGCCTGATGCGGTGGATACAAAGCGTTCTAGAGGATTGCCAAAATTGCGTAGAAAACTCGAAACGGGATCGGTTTGACATCGTTTTTGGGAAGAGTGAAGAAGCGGAGATCCGTTTCGTCTACGAGAACGAAAACGCTGCCCGATGCCAGTTGAACTTAGAGGCGGGAGTGGCCCACTTCGACGCGTCGATTGGCGGTAACCGACACTCCATGAGCGCGGTGATCCATTTGCTGGATTCAGACGACGCTTTGGCTGAAGCCCTGTTCTTCGGGTAGCTCAAGTTACTTCGATTGCTTATTCTGCCCGCAAAGAATACGGACTCTTCAGATTGGAATGACCGAGTTTATAGGGATTGGGCGAGGGTAATAGTTGGGATTCGCTTGCTTCTTTTTGGCCAATCGATTCAAGCCCCTAACGACTCGTTGAATTCCCGGAAGAACATAAAAACGATGAGTGCGCTCCCGATTACTTCCGAGGCTACTAGCCTTAAACTGAGCCCTAGGCCGACTTGAGAAGATTGAAAGATGATCAAGGTCGCTAGAATCAGGCTCAGCCCGGATACGAAGAGGAAGCTGAGGCTGTATCCGCTCCCTGCTTGGACGCTCATGGAATAGAGCTCTCGAAAGTACTGCATCGAGAGAAGGATGAACACC
>JAYZHU010000153.1:0-31733 GCA_036166175.1 Verrucomicrobiota bacterium
ACCAATTGCTTTGATTGAGATTGAAGTGTATTGTAGTAGCTTGGATAAAACCTTTAGCGGGCTCGTTCATCCAGAGTCGAGTGAACTTGATCTTCAGCGTACTCGATTGGGCAAGGAGCATAGCCCAGTCGCTCTTTGGCCCGAGAGGTGTCGATATGCAGCAGTTCATCGACGATACTGAAGGGCTCGTACCAGAATTCCCCCTTCGAGCGAATCGCGCAGTCGATCGCATTCGTCGCGCTATCGAGCGAGACACTCGTAACCAAAATTTGCTTATTGATAGGCCCGAATCGCAAGGCGATCGTCTCCAATTTGCGATTCAACCCAAACCAAGCCACGAGCTGTTCCGCCATTTCTTTAGAAGTATGATAAGAGAGTGCCTCTTCTTTGCAACTTAACCGATCCGCTGTCAGATACTGGGATACGAATGGCTGGTTTTCTTCGATCGGCGTCGTAAACGGAATTCCGCGCTCGATAAAGTATATAGTAGTGGGAATCGCATAGACGAATCGCCGCGCCCCCGCCTGTTCGGCAGTCCGGAGAACGCCTTGTGTAGCCGCCACATTCTCCTCGAAGTAACGCTCCAGTGGCTCCCCCTCTACCGGACGCGGTATGGCCGCTAGATGGACGACTTGATCGCAGCCTTCCATTCGCTCTAAAAGCCGATCTAAGTCATGAAGATCATCACCATCCTTCAAATCGTGGCCGACGAAATCATACGATTGGGCGAAGCGCTCGCAGAAAAAAGCGCCAAGAAAGCCACGATGTCCCGTTACTAGTACTTTCACGATACCGCTTCCGTTCAAGATCCCCGCTCCAAGCTAACTTCCACTTCCTCCAGCGAAGTCCCCTTGGTCTCCGGGACGAATAGCTTCACCCAGACTAGCTGGAGAATCATCATAAAGCAGAAGAATCCGAATACGAAGCTCGGCGCGAAGGCCTCGACCATGGTCGGGAAAAAGAGTGTAAGGAGAGCGGCGAATACCCAGTGTGTTCCACTACCTAGAGTCTGACCTTGGGCCCGGTGGAGATTCGGGAATATCTCGGAAATAAACACCCAGATGACGGCCCCCTGACCTACAGCGTGAGCGGCGATGAAAGCGAAAATGCAAACTGGAACGATGGCGAAGCTCTCAGAGGCGAATGCCCAAGAACAAAGTCCCAATGAAGCGATGTATCCAATAGATCCGATAAAAAGCAACGTGCGCCGCCCCGCGCGATCAATCAGCCAGAGCCCAACGAAGGTAAAGATCAGATTTGTGATTCCGATTCCGACCGACTGCAGCAAAGCCGCCTTCTCTCCCAGACCAGTCATTTCGAAAATGCGCGGAGCAAAATAGAGAATGGCGTTGATCCCGGATAGCTGATTGAAAAACGCGATAAAGAAACCCAACAAGATTGGAATCCGAAGCTGCTTGGTCCAAAAACCGCCCGTACTTGCAGCGTTGTGCGACACAGTCCTTATCTCCTCTACTTTAGCGGCAATTTCTTCCTCTCCTAGCTCAGGTTGAATTTGTCGCAAGACCGCGGAACCCGCTTCCCGATCGTTCTTTCGCCCAATCAGCCAACGTGGGCTTTCGGGTAGTCCAAAGCACATGACGATGTAGACGAGAGCGGGTATCGCTTCAACGCCTAACATCCAACGCCAAGCATTATCACCTGTGCCGCCAAGTAAGGCATTGGAAACAAAAGCTATCAAAATGCCGAATACGATATTGAACTGGAACATACCGGCGAGCCGGCCACGGTATTTGGCAGGAGCGATCTCGGAAATGAAGAGCGGAGCCGCCACCGTAGAAATTCCGACTCCCATCCCCCCGACAAAGCGGGCGATGATCAGGGAATAGACATCGGTCGCTAGCGCCGACCAAATAGCCGATACTAAATAGAGAATGCCAATCGAAAGCAGCGTTCGCGGTCGCCCCAGGACGTCGGTAGGCCAGAAGCCTATCAAGGCGCCTACAACCATTCCCCATAAGGCTGCGCTCATTGCTAGACCGTGGAGCCCCGTGCTGAGGACCCAAAGGTTTTGAATCGTTTGCTCGGCGCCAGAAATGACCACCGTATCGAAACCGAAGAGGAATCCAGCCAAAGCTGCTGTAATTGACCAGAGGAAGAGCCGCGTGTTTTGCATATAATAGAGAATGAAGATATGGACGATTTTTGAAATACGAGTCTAGAAATAGAATACAAACCAGTTATTTCTATTACATTTTTGGGCTTCCCGAACGAGTTTCTCCCGCCAGTTCGACTAATCAGAAAAAGGAAATCAGCTCTGTAGCCTTTCCCCAACCCCGGAAACCTTAGTCCAGATAGATCATCTCGTTCAAATTGAAAAGCGCCAGGCAGTAGTCAACTAGAGCGGCTCCTTCGTAGGAATCGATACCTCCAGACAATCCTTCGGGTATTGCCAAAGACGCAGGCTGGCGACCCTCCGTTTCCAAGGAGGCCGCTTGTCCCTTGAGGAAAGACAGCCCTGCGCTTCGCTCCG
This sequence comes from Verrucomicrobiota bacterium, assembly GCA_036166175.1. Classification (GTDB taxonomy): domain Bacteria; phylum Verrucomicrobiota; class Verrucomicrobiia; order Opitutales; family Opitutaceae; genus Pelagisphaera. The sequence continues at coordinate 2,492 of JAYZHU010000153.1, forward strand.
AATGCGTCTCCGCCCTGGCGAATAGCGTTTCATAAGCGCTGCGGATCCATTTTTCATGATCGACACGGTTAGCCTTATTGATGATCGCTCCCGCTAGATGAAGAGAAGCCTTCATCGAAAATTCGGAATTCAATAACGTCAATGATTGAGGGGCGGTGGTGGATACATTGCGACGCCCGCAACTAGCATTGGCATCCGGTCGATCAAAGACATCGAACATGGGGAACCGCAGATTTCTTCGGTTAAACAAGTAAATGCTCCGGCGGGTGTGCTCGGACTCGTCTTCGCTCACTTTCCATTGCTTTTCCAGTAGGGTGATTGCTACTTCATGAGGCAACGGCGGGTGAACGCCTGGTCCGCCCTGCTTGAGATTTATTTGGCCGCTGACGGAAAGCATTGCATCACGTATGGCTTCACCCTCCAATCGCTTGCGATTCATTCTTGAATACAATCGGTTTCCTGGATCCTGCCTAACCGCAAGCTCCCAGGAATCGCCCAATGGACGACTCGATTGACGATACGCGGCCGATTGCAGCATCAGCCGGTGCAAGTCTTTCAAACTCCAATCTCCATCGATCAATTCGCCAGCTAGCCAATCCAGCAATCCAGGATGGGTCGGCCTTTCTCCTAGGATTCCGAAATCATTAGGCGTACCCACGATCGGACTACCAAAGTGATGCTGCCAGACTCGATTAACGATTACACGAGCGGTCAGGGGATGCTCAGGATGGGTTAGCCAATCTGACAACGCCTTCCGACGTCCTGACGTTTTCGAATTACCGCTCGATTTAGGGACCGCCATTCCCATCGGATTTGCGATCCTAATGAAGGCCGGATCTACGAGTTCGCCAGGAGATCGGAAATCCCCTTTTTTCATAACGAAGCTCGGCGGAGGTTCGGCATCATTCTCCAAGAAGACGTGGCTTAGTTGCTTATTTTTCTCGGGAAACTCCATGTTCGCAAATACCGCCCTCAATCGATAGAAGTCTTCGATGCTAACTGGATCCGATTTGTGCGCGTGACACTGGGCGCATTCCAGGGTCAGCCCCATGAACGCCAGACCCGTCGACGAAGTCATTTCGTTGAGCACTGTGTGGGCCCTCTCTTCGTCTAGGTTGATATCCGGCATGTCTGGTCCTGATACTAGGAATCCTGTAGCGATCGCCTTGGACTCATCACCTGGATACAATTCGTCGCCGGCAATTTGCATTCTGACAAACTCGTCGTAGGGCATATCTACATTCAGCGAATTGATGACCCAGTCTCGATACCGCCAAGCATCTTCTCGAACCTGGTCATGTTCGAATCCATCGCTTTCAGCAAACCGAGCCACATCCAGCCAATGCTGGGCCCAGCGTTCGCCATAAGCCGGATCTGCCAGGAATCGATCGATCAAGTCACCGTATGCGTAATCAGTATTATCTTCCAAAAATGCCCGCACCTCAGTCGGCGTAGGAGGCAATCCACGCAAATCGAAAGAAAGTCTCCGGATCAAGGTCCTACGATCGGCGGAGGGCATCAAGGACAAGCCCTCAGCCTCCAGACGGGAAAGGATGAAATGATCGATTCCATTCCGAATACGGGACTCATTCCTAACTTTGGGAGGATCTGTATCGCGGACTGGCTGAAAAGCCCAATGGCTACGATCTTCGTCCGTAATCGGCTTCTCGACCTCCAACCGGTTGCGCCTTTCTCCTAAACAGCTAGTGGCCAGGCAAATAGCGGCCAACATAGCGACGCCAGCCCTCTTCTTCTTTGCAGGCATCAGCTCAAAATTCCATGTACCACTTTACCGGCTACGTTGGTCAGGCGCTCTTCCCGCCCGTTGTGGAAATAAGTTAGTCGCTCGTGATCCATTCCCAGCAAATGCAAAATGGTCGCATGCAAATCATGTACGTGAACGGGATCTTCTTCGGCCCTTAGGCCGACTGGATCCGTGGATCCATAGGCCATCCCCCCACGAACGCCACCTCCAGCGAAGACAACGGAGTAACCCCAGGGATTATGGTCACGACCAGTACCTTTTTCGCTCATGGGCATACGGCCAAATTCGCCACCCCAAATGACGAGAGTGTCGTCAAGCAAGCCTCGCAATTTCAAATCCTGAATCAGTCCAGCAACCGGCTTATCGGTCTTGGCGCAGTAGCGGGTATGATTTTCTTTCACATCCTTGTGAGCGTCCCAGCCGAGGGTGCCACCTGAATACAACTGCACAAAACGAACGCCACGCTCGATCATCCTGCGAGCTAGCAGACAGCGGGTACCGAACTCGTCAGTCGGCTCTTCTCCTATGCCATAGAGTTTCTTGGTCGATTCCGATTCGCCTCTTAGATCGACAATATCGGGAGCCGCTGTTTGCATCCTGTAGGCTAGTTCGTAGGAGCGCACGCGGGCAGCCAGGGAATCATCGTAATCGCGATACTCGATATGCGATGTATTCAACTTTTGAATCAAAGACAGCGTTGACTTCTGCTGCGCTCCGCTTACTTTCTCTGGCGACCTAAGGTTCAAAATCGGGTTTTTCCCCGGACGCATGGTCGTACCTTGATATGTGGCTGGCAAATAACCGCTGCCCCAGGCAGGCGGACCGCCTTTTAAGCCTCCCTCGGGATCCGGCATAACGACGAACGCGGGCATGTCCCGATTCTCCGAACCCAGCCCATAGGAAACCCAACTACCTAAACTCGGTCGTCCCATGAGAATAGAACCGGTGTTCATTTGGTAGACGGACTGAGGATGATTAACGCTATCACCGCCGCAGCTCCTCATCACGCAAAGATCATCGGCCACCTTGGCCATGTGAGGCAGGAAATCGCTGATCTCCAAGCCCGACTTCCCCCGTGGACGAAACGGCCTGATTGGCGGCAGCAAAGGATTTTTAGCCACTTCGCGTCGAGTCATTACAGAACCAAAACTTTCAGGCAACGGCACGCCGCTGTATTTGATCAAATCCGGCTTAGGATCGAACAAGTCCACGTGGCTGGGTCCGCCATGCATAAAGAGATAGATCACTCGCTTTACCTTCGGCTCGTAGTGGGGAGTTTTCACTGCCATGAGATCCACTCCGCCAGCCGGGCCTTGAGACGAAGCTAGCAGATTCTCCTCACTCAATATTTTGGCCAGGGCGATCGCCCCAATTCCTCCGCCGACATTGGTCAAGAACTGTCGACGATTTAGTCCAGTGCAGTACTGTTTAGGGGCGTTCATTGAGGGTTTACTGGGGACCGTGTAATTCTACACGAATCCCAAATTGGAAACAGATTACATGCAGATGATGCGAATTGTCCACCAATTCTTATGGATGCCCCTTTTGGAGTGGATTCGTTCGCTATTACCATCTACTTTCTCGTTTCTTCAAAACAGGTAAGGCTGTTTGTCCTCAATCAGCTAAAAGGCGGCTGATTGGGGATAATTAGCCCTACCACAAACAAATATATCAGCAACATCCTTGAAACCACTTCTCATAGCTACTCTGCTTTTCCATTCTGCCTTCTTAATTCTGCCTTTGGCTGCGGCGAAGCCGCAGCCAAACGTCCTTATGATCTCCGTGGACGACATGCGGGACTGGACCAACTTCCTCGGAGGCTATGGCGGCAAAGTCCACACCCCGCATATGGACAAACTGGCAGAGCGCGGCGTCAATTTTACCAACGCTCACTGCCCCTCTCCCGTTTGCAATCCGAGCCGAAATGCAGTCATGACCGGACTCATGCCATCGACTACTGGAATATACAACAACAGCCAATGGTTAAGGGCCAACTACCCGGATATGATGACCATACCCCAGTATTTCATGGCACAGGGATACAATGTTGTGGGCGCGGGCAAAAGCTTTCACCACACCGCCGGCAACAACCCGCCCGACCAATGGCATGACTACTTCCGCTTCCCTTGGGCAGACTTCCCCTGGACGCGAAGCAGTAAGCTGAACTACCCTTGGACCGAATGGCAGCCACCTCCTCCTGAGTACCCTTACAGTAAGGTCGAGTATTTACGGGGCAAAGACGAGCGGGATTGGGGAATCCTACCGCGCGAAGAATCGGAATACGATGACGTCGTTGTAGTCGACTACGCCATCGATTTTCTGCAAAGCCATTCAGGCAACCCCTTCTTCCTTTCCGTGGGAACCTTTCACCCCCACTTGCCATGGTACATCCCCAAGCGTTTCCACGATCTCTACGCTGAATCGGAGATCCACTTGCCCGAGGCCCCGCCAAACGATCTGAATGATGTTCCACCCATACCCCGGAAATGGGCAGAAGCCCGGCGAGACGAGATGCAAGCCGCCAAGGTTGCTGGCGAATGGAAGGAAGCTGTTCGATGCTACTTGGCGAGTATTTCCTTCGCGGATGCCCAGGTCGGTCGCGTGCTTGAAGCGCTCGCCGAGTCGCCTTACGCCGACAACACGATTATCATTCTCTGGTCTGATCATGGCTGGCATCTGGGTGAAAAGGACCATTGGCACAAGTCCACTCTATGGGAAGAAGCCACCCGCGTCCCCTTCATTATCGCTATTCCTGATATCAAAACTGCAGGCAAAACGTCGAGCGCCTCCGTAAATCTTGTATCCATTTTTCCTACCCTCGTCGGTCTAGTGGGATTGCAAAGCGACATCGATTTCGACGGACCTGACCTGGCTCCCCTCCTCTCCAACCCAAATGCTTCCTGGCCGCATGCCAGCCTAATCGACTTCGGCTACGGCAATACGGCCGCTCGAGACGAGCGCTGGCGCTACATTCGCTATAGCGACGGCACCGAGGAGTTGTACGACCATCAGTCTGACCCAAACGAATGGCAGAACTTGGCTACCGATCCAGCGTACCAGAATATCAAAGACAATATGGCGAAATTCCTTCCGGAATCCTACGCAGAAAACGTTCGCGGAAAAAATGCCTTTGTCTTTGATCCAGACAAGTGGACGTTCACAAACAAGGAAACCGGCGAAGTCGTTTCAGGAAGGCAATAGGACAGCGATCGATAGCCAAACCCGTCCAGAACAAGATAATCGATAATTTTTGTTCATCGAATGTACCAAATAATGTGATTGTACAACCGAAACATTAACGGAATCCTGAGATTGGATGCTCCACTATCCCTCATACAAAACTCATGGCGACAAAACACTTTCCGTTTTCGCATCCTAAAGGTTTGAGTAACCGTGAAAACACTTCTCCCAGTATTAATCCTTCTCAATTCTGCATTCTGTATTCTCTGCTCGGCAGCGGAGAATTCGAAGTATAACGTATTGTTTGTCGCCTTCGACGATCTTCGACCTGACCTAGCTTGCTACGGCGACCCGGTGGCCATCACCCCCAATTTCGATCGTCTGGCCTCCCAAGGCACGGTCTTCAATCGAGCCTATTGTCAACTAGCCGTTTGCGGGCCATCTCGCTTATCTCTCATCACGGGCCTTCGGCCAGACACGATTAAAGTCTGGGACTTGAAAACGCATTTCCGGGAAACCCTTCCAGATCTGGTAACGCTTCCTCAGTATTTCAAGAATAACGGCTACCATTCCCAAGCAATCGGCAAGATTCTCCATGGAAGCTCCGTATCCATGTATGATCCCCCTTCTTGGTCGGAAGACCCACTCTACGATTATGGGAGGCCGCACCATTGGCGCTACGCTTCGCCCGAGAATCTAGCTGTAGAAGCTCACAAGCGAACAGCCGTTGAGGGCGAGGAAGTGCCTGACGACACTTTCGTTGATGGTCTTGTCTGCGTCGCCGCCGAAGAAGCCCTCAATCGGTTCGCCGAAAGCCAGAAGCCGTTTTTCTTGGGCGTCGGGTTCAGAAAGCCTCACTTGCCCTTCGTGGCTCCCAAAAAATACTGGGACCTCTACGAGCAGGACGACATCCCCAAGCGGTCATCCACGGCTCATCCCAAAGAAGCCCCTGAATACGCGGTCAGAACCTGGAACGAAATCGAGGGATACACGGACATACCCAAACAGCTCGACCAGATTTCCGAAGAGAAGATACGCGAGCTCCGACACGGCTATTATGCTTGTATCAGCTATGTCGATGCGCTTCTCGGACGATTGCTGGACAAGCTCAAGGAACGCAATCTCGAGGACAGCACGATTGTTTGCCTCTGGGGAGATCATGGATTCCATCTCGGAGAACAAGGTTTGTGGACCAAGGCTAACAACTATGAGCTCTCAGCCCGCGTTCCGCTAATTATCTACTCACCAAGCCAAAAGCATAAAGGAGCCACTTCAAATGCATTCGTCGAACTGGTCGACCTCTACCCAACCTTAGCAGAACTATGCGGGTTGGAAATACCGGATGGCTTGGAAGGCCTGAGCATGAAGCCTTTGCTCGACAACTCTCATCTCTCCTGGAAATCCGCGGCCTTCAACCAGTACCCGCGCGACTACACGAATATAAAGCATACGAAACATGGTGACGTCATGGGTTACGCGGTCCGAACCGATCGTTTTCGCTACGTGGAGTGGCGAGACTGGAAGAGCAACGAAGTTCTAGAACAGGAATTGTATGACAGCTCAATCGATCCGCACGAAACGATCAATAGGGCGGGAATTGAAGAGATGGCTTCCACCGTTGCCCGACACCAAGAAATCTTAAGCGCCGGCTGGCAAGGGGCCCTGCCTAAGAACTAGACAGCCTATCAAACTCTTACCAATAAACTACAAATGAATGGTATCGAAATATTGGAAACGCTTTCCGCTGGGAAGCGAGTTATTGGCACTTTGCTGACCAATGCATCACCTTATTGGCCGGCCAAGGTTGCCGAGCTGGATTTGGACTTTGTCTTTATCGATACAGAACACATCGCTTTCGATAGGACCCAAGTTTCAAGCCTTTGCCATAGCTTTGCCTCTAGAAACGTCGCGCCCTTTGTGCGAATCCCAAGTCCCGATCCCTACCAGGCAAGCATGGTTTCCGACGATGGAGCCTGTGGCATCATAGCCCCCTACGTGGAAACCGTAGAACAAGTAAAGAAATTGGTCGGAGCAGTTAAGCTGAAACCCATCAAAGGGGAAATTCTATCGCAGCTTCTGGACGGTTCCGACTTCAAGTCGGACGAACTGCCCCAATACATTGAAGAGGCCAATGCGGACAAGGTTTTGGTCATCAACATCGAAAGCGTTCCCGCTATCAATGCTTTGGATGACCTCCTTTCTGTTCCAGGCGTGGACGTAGCTCTCATAGGGCCGCATGATCTTTCCTGCAGCCTCGGCATACCCGAGCAATATGGACATCCCAAGTTTCAAGAAGCGATTTCTACATTCATCGAGAAAGCTCAGGAGCACGGTGTCGTGCCAGGCATCCATTTCTGGTCCGATCTCGACCAAGAGATCGCCTGGTGCCAGCAAGGCATGAGATTTCTGATACACGCCGCCGACATCATTGCCTTTCGTGAAACCATGCAACGCGACCTCAGAGATATACGAAAACGTCTCGGCGATAGCGAAGCAACCGACAAAGCCAGCGTATTGAACATTTAATTTCCCAGTTTGAAAACGATAATTCCACTAATCCTTCTGCTCCTCGGAGCGACCACTAATCTCATTCATGGAAATGAGGCACCATCCTACTTGAAATGGCTGCCGATAGCTGAACTGCCTCCAGTTGGCGACCAAAGCGAATCTCTTGGAGTCGCCGGCCCCTACGTTGGCGTTCACAATGACGCTCTCATTATTGCCGGCGGCGCCAACTTCCCGAAACCTTACTGGGGCGAAAGCAAGATCTGGCATGACGATATTTGGGTGCTAGAGCGATCCACCAACGGAGCATCCAATCAATGGACAAACGGAGGTTCGCTGCCGCGCCCACTTGGATACGGCGCTTCTGTATCGCTGCCTCAAGGCGTGCTCTGCATTGGCGGTAACGACGCTGATCAGACCTACAGCGATGTGTTTCTCCTAGAATGGAACGCTAGCGGAAAAACGGTCGAACGGGAATCCTTGCCAAGCCTTCCAACCGCTATCGCTTACACAGCGGCGACCAGCATCGGCAATAAGGTATATGTAATGGGTGGCACAGAAACCAATGATCTAAGCTCCGCCTTAAACCAGCTCTGGATCTTGGATATGGAAAATCTCGGCGATGGCTGGCAGGAAGGGTCATGCTGGCCAGGGCCAGCTCGTGGATTCAATTTGGTCGCTACCCAGAATAATGGATACGAGGAACGCATCTATCTTTTTAGCGGAAGGCGGGAAACTGAAAATGGCGACCTCGATTTTCTTAAAGACGCCTATTCCTATAGTCCGGCATCAGATCAATGGTCTCGATTAGCTGACTCGCCTGCAAGCATGATGGCGGGTGAAGCGATTCCAGTAGGAGAAAACCACATCTTCGCTGTGGGCGGGGCTGATGGCAGCCTTTTTTATGTCGCAGACGATCTCAAAGACGAGCACCCAGGCTTTCCCAAACGGGCTTGGGCCTACAACGCGCTTACCGATACCTGGCAAGACGGTGGGGCCATCCCTCAAAACCATGTCACTACTCAAGTCGCCAAGTGGGGCGACTCTTATATAATCGCATCCGGTGAAATTCGACCGCGCGTACGTACCCCTCAAATATGGGAGGTCTCGCCAGTAACTGCCGCTACATCTTTCGGAGCCTTGAATTGGACGACTCTCATTCTCTATCTGGGCGGACTTATCGTCGTTGGCTGCATTTGCGCCCGAGGCACAAAGTCTTCTGAAGATTTTTATCTTGGCGGTCGTAGCATTCCCTGGTGGGCCGCGGGTATGAGCATTTTCGGGACAACTCTCAGCGCTATCACTTATCTAGCCCTGCCGGCTCGAGTATATGGCACAAGCTGGTCCGTAATCATTCTCAATGCTGGCATCGTCATCGTCGCTCCTCTTATAGCCATTGTCTACGTCCCGAGGCTAAGAAGAATGAATGCGGTAACCGCATACCAATTTCTCGAATCTCGATTTGACGTTGGACTACGGCTGTTCGGGAGCGCCTCATTCATAATCCTACAGCTTTTCCGAATGGGGATTGTAGTCTTTCTGCCAGCCCTTGCCCTTTCCGCGGTGACAGGATTCAGCCTGACGCTCTGCATATTGCTGATGGGCGTGATCGCTACCTTGTATACAGCTTTTGGAGGCATTAAAGCCGTTATTTGGACCGACGTTATCCAGGTTGTCGTACTCGTTGGCGGCGCCCTGCTGGCTCTAGCAATCATCGTATTCAGCCTCGATGGCGGGATGGCGACATTGATTTCTATGGGAACGGAAAACGGCAAGTTCTCCATGCCAGCCCTAGAGTGGTCCTGGACCGGCGACGCACTGCTCGTTCTCGTTCTCGGCGGCATTTTTTCCAACGCTCTCGTACCCTACACATCAGATCAAGCCGTCGTACAGGGCTATCTAACGACTAGTTCAGAGAAGGAAGCTCAAAAGGCGGTCTGGACGAACGCTTTCCTCGCTATTCCCGCTACACTGATATTCTCGATAATGGGAATCGCCCTATTCGTATTCTACAAGAGCAAGCCAGAGTTGCTTGGGCCGCTGCAAAAGAATGACCAAATCCTTCCTTGGTTCGTGGCTCACGAAATGCCAGCAGGTCTTGCCGGAATTGCCATAGCAGGCGTTTTCGCAGCCGCTATGTCCAGCCTCGACAGCAGCATGCACTCCATTTGCACCGCAGCATCCAACGATTTCGTCAAACGAAAGAAGCCCGACTGGAAAGACAGCGATCAGCTCAGATTCGCCCGCGCTCTTGTTTTTTGTCTGGGAGTTTTGGGCACATCGATGGCCTTGATTATGTCTCATATCGATACCGGACACATTTTCGACTTCCTCGTAGGTCTTATGGGATTGATAGGCGGGCCCTTGGCAGGGTTATTTCTTCTCGCCATATTCGCTAATCGGGCTCAAAAACGGCACGCCTGGATCGGCTTGATTTGCAGTCTGATAGCCATTTTCTATTGTAAATACCTGACCGGCCTTAACGGGCTCCTCTACGGTCTCGTCGGTATCGGCGTTTGTTTCGTAGTCGGATACGCGCTCTCGTTCATCATGCCGAAGAAAGCACCTAGCCTATGAACCTGCATCTCAAAGTAGGGAGGACTGGCTCAGCCCTCCAGAATTCCAACACATCCACAACATCGGAGGATCGAGCCAATCCTCACTACCTTAAGTCCATTCTGAAACGAATCCTCACAGCTATCCTCCTTCTTACTTCTTCATTCTTGATTCTTCCTTTAGCTGCCGCGTCCAAGTCGCAGCCAAACGTCCTCTTCATTTCAGTCGATGACATGAATGACTGGGTTGGCTGCCTTGGATCCGATCGGGTTCCAACCCCAAACATCGACAGCCTAGCTCAGCGAGGACTACTCTTCACTAATGCTCATGCCCCAAGCCCAAAATGCGCTCCCAGCCGGGCTGCCATCTTGACGGGGAAGCGAGCCTCAACCACAGGACTCTACAGCAATGGCCACTGGTGGCGACCAGCGTATCCAGAACTTGTTACGCTTCCACACTATTTCAAGAACAACGGTTATTACGTGGCCGGCGGCGGCAAAGTCCATCACCACACTGAAGGGTTCAATCCGCCCGATCAATGGGACGAATATTCACCGCTCGTACGCGACCAGGATTTGGTTATCGATTACTTTAAAAACCGAGGTGAGGACCGGCGCTATTTTACCGAAGCCATGCCTCGACACCCCAACAACTCCTTGGACTGGGGAGCTATGGAGGTGGATGACTTGGAGATGGGGGATGGTGATACCGTTCGCTGGGCAACTGATTTTCTGAGCCGCGACCACGAAAAGCCTTTCTTCCTGGCAGTTGGTTTATTCCAACCTCACTTACCCTTTTACGCCCCCAAAAAATATTTTGATCAATTGCCGCTCGATCAAGTGGAGGTGCCGATCAATAAGCCCGGAGACCTTGATGATATCCCGCTGGGCGGGCAAAAAATGGCGGCCTCTCGGCGCGAAGATCTTCGAATGATTGAACAATACGACAATCTCCGGCACACCGTTCAGTCATACCTAGCTAGTATCGCCCACGCCGATACGCTTGTCGGCATACTGATGGAAGCATTTGATAGCAGCGCCTATCGAGACAATACGGTCATCGTCTTTTGGTCCGACCATGGATACGCCTTTGGCGAAAAGGACCATTTAGCCAAAGATACGCTTTGGGAACGCTCCACCCACGTTCCTTTTATTGTCGTCGCTCCCGGAGTCACAACGCCCCAAAGCCACTCCAGCCGTCCCGTCGACTTAACTTGCCTGTATCCAACGCTCACCCAACTCTGTGGCCTGCCACTGCCAAGCGGACTGGATGGAGTCGACATAACCCCACTCCTACGCGACCCAAACCTATATTGGGACAAGCCAGCCATCATCGATTTTCTCTATGGCAATACCGCCATTCGAACCGAAGATTGGCGATACATTCGCTACGATGAAGACCGAGCGGGCGAGGAGCTATACAATCTCAGCGAGGATCCCGACGAATGGCGCAACTTGATACAAAAATCCCCCGACTCCGCTTCGCCATTTCGGCGATGGCTCCCTGCAAGTTATGCTAAAGAAGTTCCCACCAAAGGGGCCTATCTCTTCGACTCGGAAACCTATACCTGGAAAGCGAGGTAATGATGAATATATCCGATTCAGAAACCCGCACCCATGATCTGGTAGGGTTGTTTGCCCCAAACAGCCTCGACACTTAGACTATCAAATTTCATAGCTCGACTTTGAAGACACTACTCACAGCTCTTTTACTTCTTAATTCTGCATTCATAACTAATAATCTCGCCGCGATGGATCTGCGGCGGAACGTTCTCTTTATCGCCATCGATGATATGAACGACTGGACAACTCTGTTTGACCAGTCCAACCCCATCCAAACTCCAAACCTAGAACGGTTGGCCAAGCGCGGCACCTTCTTCAGCAAGGCCTATTGTAATTCGCCCGCATGCAATCCTTCTCGGGCCTCCGTCCTTAGCGGTACCCGCCCTTCGAGTAATGGCGTTTACGCCAATCGAAGCGACTGGAAAAAAGCCCTCCCGGATAATATCATCCTTCCTCAGCACTTCCGCAACCATGGCTATCTTGCCTACGCGAGCGGCAAAATATTCCACCACCATGGAACGCAATTCCACAAGTACGAAGCCTTTGATGAGTTCGTAGAATTTCCATCCAGGCAACCCGACATGCCAATGCCACGCTATGGCAATCTAAATGGCATCAAGAGCTGGACCTCCCCCGATGGATCTAAAGGTCCCATTAGCCGAAATTTTGATTGGGGCGTGTATCCGAAAAATCCCTATGATCATATAGACAATCGAACCGTCGATTGGGCTATCCAAAAGATCGCGTCTTCGTCTATAGAGCCCTTCTTTATCGCTACCGGTATCTACCGTCCCCACATGCCGTTCTATGCTCCTCAGGAATGGTACGACCGATACCCCATGGGACAATTGAGGATGCCTGAAAGAAATGAGGAAGACCTCGAGGATCTCCCCGACTCAGCCCTCGCAATGCTGCATCCGCCTTCACGCAAATTCATGAGCACCTTTGAGCAGGAAAAGCTACGCGATGCCTTTGTATTCGAAAAAGCCGTTCGCAGCTACCAAGCGGCAGCAAGCTTTGCTGACTATCAAGTGGGCCGGCTTCTCGATGCACTGGACCGAAGTGGTAAGGCTGATAACACGATCATAGCGCTTTGGTCGGATCACGGTTTTCACTTGGGAGAGAAAGAACACTGGGAGAAATTCGTTCTTTACGAGAAGGCCACCCGCATACCTTTCATCGTAGTAGCCCCAGGCTATAAAGCGGGCCAAGTCTGCCGACGCCCGGTTTCCCTAATTGATCTATACCCGACGCTCACGGAACTCTGCAATTTGCCCGCCCCCACTCATTTGCAAGGAGAGAGCCTAGTTCCGCTGCTGAGAAAACCCAATTCCAAACGGAACCCCGTTCTCATAACCTATGGTAAGGGAACTCATGCCGTCAGATCTGACCAGTACCGATATATTCGGTACGCGAATGGCGAAGAGGAACTTTACGATCTCGAAAACGATCCCAACGAATGGTCCAACATCGCCTACCTAAAAGGCACGAAAGGCGTCATGAAACAGCATGCGAAATGGCTGCCGCTAGAAAATGCCGACGAGATCGGCCCCGCGAACTAAGAATCAAGCCACTACAAATCGATGAGACAGATCCTCAGCATATATTTTCTATTCTCACTCTTCACTCTTTACCATTCTCTCAATGCATCGCAGCCGAATGTCCTTCTAATCGTATCCGAAGACAACGGACAGGAACTTGGTTGCTACGGAGATCCCTACGTTCAAACCCCAAATCTGGACCGTCTAGCTTCGGAAGGAACGTTGTTCAAGAACGCTTACGTCGCTCAAGCGGGTTGCAGTCAATCCCGAGCAGCATTCCTGACTGGACTATATCCCCATCAGAATGGCCAAATCGGCTTGGCTACTTGGAAATTTCGCATGTATCGAGAGGATACGCCTAACATCGTTCGGAGCTTGAAAAAAGCCGGCTACCGGACCGGAAGTATCGGCAAACTGCATGTCAATCCCGAGTCGGCCTTCCCCTTCGATTTCGAGGCCATTTCTAAGTCCAACTTTGCCCGCGATGATTTGATGGGTTACGCCCGCGAAGCCAGCGGCTTCATTTCCGATAGCCAACAGCCCTTCTTCCTAAGCGTTAATTACCCGGATGCCCACCGTCCATTCACTCCGCAAGTCGATGGATTACCTGTGGAGCTGCTAACCGGAGAAGACGTAGAGGCCCTGCCCTTCTTTGGCATCAGCAATCCCCAATTGCGGCAGCAAACGGCCGACTACTACAATTGCATGAGTCGCCTCGATACGCTTATAGGCGACCTTCTAGAAGTGCTCCAGCTATCCGGGAAAGCGGACAACACCATCGTCGCCTACATTGGTGACCATGGGGCCGACATGCTGCGGGGCAAGCGTACTTCCTACGAAGGCGGTACCCGCGTTCCTTTTATCATGCGTACACCAGGACAATCCAATACTGGAATCGTACGCGAAGAGCTAGTTTCCCTCGTTGATCTCGTCCCCACTTTGCTTGAACTGACCGGAGCCCAATCCATCCCTAACCTCCCTGGAAGATCGCTGGCTCCGCTAGTAGAAAACAGATCGATCGATTGGCGACGCTACCTATTCACAGAATTCCACATCCATTCCGCCCATAACTTCTACCCGCAACGAACCGTCCAAGACGATCGCTACAAGCTAATCATCAATCTCATGCCAGGAAAGATCAATCCAGGCTACCAATTCACAAACAATCGCTTCTTCGATGCCCTTATCACCACCATAAATCTGGCGGGTGAACCGGTTACTGGAGCCTATGAGCGCATGCACGCCCCACCGAAATACGAGCTGTACGATCTCAAGAACGACCCGTATGAGTTCGAGAATTTGGCCGAAAACTCCACTCATCGAAAAACGCTCGAAAGGCTATCCAAGGAGCTACAAAACTGGCGAGAGTCCACCAAAGACCCCATGCTCAATCACAAGAATGTACTTCGCCTGAAAGATGAAATCGATGCTTGTATGGTCGATGGACAGCCAGACAAAGCTAAGCTAACACTTACCTATACCGACTATTTTTTCGAATGAATCTAATCAAAAGTAGAACAGGCATCCTGCCTGTTTAGGATCACAGGCTGGAAGCCTATGCTACTCCACAAAAGCTATCGATGAATCTTACTGCGATGAACAAGAAACTAGTCTCCATTTTAGGTCTACCACTCGTCCTCGTCTCCTCCACCTTCGCGGAAATTGACGAGCAAGTAATATTCAAATCAGGAGAAGAAAACTACTCGAACTACCGTATCCCTGCAATCATTACAGCTTCTGATGGAACGCTTCTCGCCTTTTGCGAGGCCCGTAAAGACCATCGCGGGGACAGCGGGAACATCGATCTCATACTGAAACGCTCAACAGACGGTGGAGCTACCTGGTCTTCGTCTACAGTCGTTTGGGATGCCGGACCAGATACGGCTGGAAACCCTTGCCCCGTAGTCGATCAACGTACCGGCCGTATCATAATGCTAATGTGCTGGAACTTGGCGACCGATCACGGACGAGACCTGCATGCAGGAACCGGAAAAGATACCCGTCGCGTGTTCCAAACGCATTCCGACGACCATGGAAAGACTTGGTCAGGGCCGAAGGAGATTACCTCGAAGGTTAAAGATCCATCTTGGTGGTGGTACGCCACAGGCCCTGGCATAGGAATCCAGTTGCGAAAGGGCCCTTATACAGACCGATTGGTTATTCCTGCCAATCATAGTGCCGATGGCTTCTACGGGGCTCACACCTTGTACAGCGATGATGGTGGGGAAAGCTGGCATGTAAGCGGCATCATCAAGCCGACTGTGAACGAAAGCCAAGTCGTTGAGCTATCCGATGGGCGACTATTGATGAATATGCGGTCCCAAGGAGTCGCTGATACTATGCGTCCACGAAATGGATACCGTTCTATTGCCTATTCCAACGATGGCGGAGCTAGTTGGAGCAATCCCGTATTCGACGACGAACTTGGCGATCCTCGCTGCCAAGCCAGCCTTATCCGCTACAACGAAAACTATTTCCTCTTCTCCAATCCAAATCCGCCCGTCCAACCCGAACGCGGACAGCGCATTCGCATGACTGTGAAGCTAAGCGAGGACGATGGCGAATCCTGGACAGCTGGCTATCTAATTGATGATGGACCGGCCGCCTACTCTGCTCTAGTCGCTCTGCCTAAAGAGCAAGTGGGACTTCTCTACGAGAAAGACAAAGACATCGCCTTCGCCAGATTTTCGTTGGACCTTCTAAACTAGAAGGCGAATTCATAAGGGATAAAGAGATTGGGATGCCCGGCTAGGTCCTCCGGAAACCCACCGAACTTGGAGGACCGAGCCGGTCTTCCTACCAACGACAAACTCGAGATTCATACAATCGTCCGTCATCGCAAAATTCCGTCTTCAGCCTATCCCTACAGTCTTTTTTTCCTTTGACCATAGCTACTTTAAATTGGTTTGATAATCGCCCGCTTACCCCGTGACAATCTAACGAATCTAGTCTAAAGATAGTTCCTATGGCTACCACAGCTGCTCCACCAATTATTGAAGCTTTTACCGCGGAAGCCTTTTCGGCGCCCGAGACGTTCAACCAGTTTTGCTCCAATGGCGGGAAACCCCTTGGAGGGATCGTTGGCGGTAGGGAAGTCCCAGGATCGATGAATGCCGTTTTCGATGTGATCAACCCTGGCACGCACGAAGTACTAGCCCAGGTATCGGAGATGGGATACGACGAGGTCAATGATGCTGTTCAAGCAGGATATCGGGCTTTCAACGGTTGCTGGAAAGACACACCGGTAGAGGAACGAATCGAACTCATGATGAAATTGGTCGAGCTTTTTGAGCGAAATCAAGAGGTCCTCATGGCCTGCGAAATTCTTAATGGCGGAAAAGTGTCCGAGTTGGCCCAGGGCGATCTAACCCACTTCCGGGCTTGCGCCGAATACTTCGCGGACGTCGCCCGCAGCATCCAGTTCGGCGACGGAAAAATCATGGAGCTGGAAGGAGGCAAGAAGGCCTACTCTTATATCGAGCCATGGGGAGTCGTTGCGGGAATAATCCCCTGGAACTACCCAGTCGTTCTTTCCGCCTGGTTCATGATACCCGCATTGATCGCAGGCAAATGTATCTTAAGAAAACCTAGCGAGGAAACCCCGCTAAGCGCTCTCTACTTAGGCAAGCTGGCCGAAGAGGCCGGATTTCCCGCAGGAGTCGTCAACGTGCTTCCAGGACGCGGTGAATTGACAGGCAAATTCATATCCGAGCATCCAGGCGTACGCTACATCGCCTTTACCGGATCTCCGGGAGTCGGCCAAGCTATCCTGCAAGCAGCTGATCGCCATGGCACCCGAGTAAAACGGGAAATGGGAGGCAATGGATCGGCGATTGTGCTGGCTGATGCCGACCCAGAGATCGTCGCCCGCATGATCGGCAAGAATGCCAACCAGCACTACGGGCAAACCTGCTCGACCATACATCGAGTTTTCGCACAGCGGGAAATCTATGATGATTTCCTGGAAGCGACTGAGTCCTTCCTGAAGAATCTGAAGATTGGCAATCAAGCCGAAGTAGGAACGCAATTAGGTCCCGTGATAAATTCGCGGCAACCTCAACGTATCATTGATGGTATACAATACGCCAAAGCCAATGGCGCAGAAGCGATCCTAGAAGGAGGCCACACCTCGGTGTCGGGGTACAATGGATACTATTTGAAACCTACATTACTCAGATCCGAGCCCGGCAGTCGGAGCAATCCTCAGGAAGTCTTCCACTGTTTTGTCAATGTACAATCAGTCGACAGCGTTGAAGAAGCTCTCACCTACGCCAACGACACCTACTACGGACTAGGTTCCAGCGTATGGACTAAGGATCTAGAACTCGGCCAGAAAATCGTAAAGCAGTTCCGCGATGGTACCGGTCAGGTCAATTGCCACAACACTGTGGCCTACGGCCTGCCATACGGAGGCCAAGGCATTTCCGGAGGACCTGGTGGTGGAGTCAATTGCGAAGAAACCCTTCGCGATTATCTGCAAACCGAATCAATCTTTGTCGCACCGTACCCAGGAAGCTTTTCTCCAAGTCGAGATCCAATCCAGTCAAATCCTTAATCGTGTAAGCGTATTCCGCACTCGTTAATCGGCGCAAGGTCACCGGCCCTGTATCGCCCGCGTTGAGGTGAACTGTCTGCTGTATTATATCTCCCAGACTGGCGGCCACCTGGGCCAGTTGCTCAGCCGAAGGCTGGGGCTCCTCCTCCGGAGGCATGTCCTCGAACTCCAGCATATCGATCACCAGTTCCCAAGTCTTACAGTGCTCGGCGATCGATTCTCCAGAAAGCAATTGTTCTAAGTTGACGTCCCCTTTGGTCTTTTCATCGCTGTGGCATGAAATGCAGTACTCCTCAACCAGGGGCTTGACCTCAGCTTATAGACGGACTGAAAAATCCGGATTTTCAGCCGAGGCGGGAATAGAAGAAGCGGCACAGAGGACGGGAAGCCATACCGGCTTTGCTAGCCCCAACATTGCTCGATCTGCCATTCGCCTTTTTTCGGTGTCTGCCATCAATCTTTACCTATTGAGCTCAACCCATGTGCCAAAATGGCCAAAACTCAAGTATCGCAGATGAACAGTTTTTGTCGACGATTAAGGGCATTGCTGAGACAAGTCCCATCTAATTTCCGTAACTTCGGCAATTTTGGACGCGTTCTCTGACCTGAATACTTAAGATGCGAGCTCCATTCCGACTTCTTCTTGCCCTGGCAACGATTGGCTCCCTAGCCAGTCTTCATTCCGAAGTCCACTGGCCCGAATGGCTGGGGCCTAATAGGGATGGACAGGTCACCTATTTCAAGGCCCCTGAAAGTTGGCCAGATGGATTAACCCAAAGCTGGAACATCAACATAGGAGAAGGCTCAGCGATGCCAATCATCGCCAATGGGCGAATATATGCTCATTCCCGTCAACGGGGCGAGGAAGTCGTGTGGGCACTCGATCCCAATACTGGAAGGGTAATATGGCGAAAAAGCTATCCAGTAGACTATCGCATCCAAAGCTGGGGTACGCGTCACGGCGATGGACCACTGTCCAATCCAACCTTAGCGGATGGGCGCCTCTTCACCTTTAGCGTGACAGGGATTTTGTCAGCATGGGAAGCCCAGTCTGGAGATCTCTTGTGGCGCCGCGACTATTCTCACCAATTCCGACAAACGCATCCTGATTGGGGGCATTCCTTTTCGCCCCTTGTAGATGGAGACCAGGTCATCGTTCATTTCGGTGGAGGTCATTCAGGCGTCTTGGTTGCCCTCAATGTAGATACTGGCGATGTAGTTTGGACCGAAGGTGAAGACGGCCCTAGTCACGCGTCCCCCATATTGGTCAATCTGGAGGGCATCAGACAAATCGTGGAATGGAACTACGAATCCGTAGTCGGAATCGAAAGCGGCACTGGCAAGCGATTGTGGGACTACTCTCTACCCCATCGAGGCTCGAATCAAAACTCGCCGACACCCGTTCACTTCGAAGGGCGCCTTTTGATAGGTGGCGAAAACCGAGGTATCCGCAGTCTGCAGCCCAAACTTGAAAATGGAGAATGGCGTGTCATCGAAAATTGGCATCGCCGAGACGTCTCTTTGAACATGGCCTCTGCCATCGTCAATGGAGACAGCCTCTTTGGCAAATCGCACTTTCGGCAGGGGCAATTCTTCCGCCTCGACATTGAAACGGGCGAAATCATCTGGCGTGGGCCGTCACGTATGGGTGAATACGCTACTTTCCTATCCGTCGACGACCAAGTTGTCATCCTCAAGGATGACGCCACCCTAGAGATCATCGACGCCAATAGTCAAACATACGACCCAGTTATTTCTTACGAAGTCGCCGAGAGCCCCACCTGGGCCGCCCCCGTATTATTGGAAGACGGATTTCTCATAAAAGACCGAACGCAACTTTTCCGCTGGCGCTTCGAATAGCTAACCGGTTCTATTATTCTTCGTCCCCGAATCGGTTTCTATGAATAATATTCCTCCCCAAATCACTAAACTTTGTATGGCGCTGTTTCTTGGAAGCGGCGTTTACGCCGGCACCCGGGAGCAAGAGCGGTACAATGTACTGTTCATCATTTCCGATGATCTGACCTACACCGCCCTTTCATGCTATGGAAATACGGTTTGCCATACGCCCAATATCGACAGGCTCGCTGAAACCGGAACTCTGTTCACCAAGGCTTATTGCCAAGGGACCTATTGCGGCCCCTCCAGGGCCTCCTTCATGACCGGCTACTATCCGCATGCCATCAACGCCATGGGATACAAGAATCCCCGCCCTGAGATAGGCGACCGGGCGACCTGGTCTCAGCATTTCAAGAATCACGGCTATTACACGGCCCGCGTCAGTAAGATTTTCCACATGGGCGTTCCCGGCGGAATCGAAGAAGGCGGCCATGGAGCAGACGACGAGCCGTCTTGGACAGAACGCTTCAACAGTCCTGGACCCGAATGGAAAGCCCCCGGAACCGGGGAGACATTGGAAGGGAATCCAGACGGAACGTTGCCCGTGAAAGGCGGCAACACCTTCGTTGTAGTTGAGGCGGATGGTGATGATCTTGTCCATTCCGATGGCAAAACCGCAGCCAAGGCCGTCGATCTCATTAACCAACCCAGAGACGAGCCTTTTTTTATCGGAGTAGGATTCGTTCGTCCACACGTCCCATTTGTCTCCCCACATAAGTATTATAAGGATTTCCTGCCCTACGAAAAGATGGTTCTTCCGGAGAAACGGCCGGGCGATTGGGATGACATTCCCAAGCCTGGGATTAACTACAAAACCAGCGTCAACATGAAGATGGACTTTCGCCGTCAGAAAAAAGCGGTGGGTGGCTATTATGCCTCTGTCGCCTTCATGGACCGGCAAGTCGGCAAAGTGCTGGATGCTTTAGAAGCCTCAGGCCAGGAAGACAACACCATTGTCATTTTCACTAGCGACCATGGCTACCACCTTGGCGAACACGACTTTTGGGCCAAAGTTAGCCTGTTGGACGAATCGTCAGGCGTCCCCCTCATAATTCGTGTGCCAGGACAAAAGACAGCAGTGTGCCACTCGCTAGTCGAGTTGCTGGATCTCTACCCTACACTCTCGAAACTTTGCGGCCTTCCTGAACAAGGCCGCCTACAAGGCAAAGACATTTCCCCAATGCTCGAGAATCCTGAATACAGTGTTCGAGATGCCATCTTCAGCGTGGCTCCCATGCGAAAAGGCTTTCTGCTGCGAACCCATCACTGGGCTTACATCCAATATGAAGAAGACGCATTGGGAGGCATTGAGCTATTCGATACCCGAAAAGATCCTGGCCAATTTACCAATCTCGCTCTGAGTCCCGAATACAAATCGATTGTCGATACCTTCAAGGCTCGAATGGCCGGCAAGCTAAAGGCCGTACGCGACAACGATCTAAATTAGCGGTATCCATTGTTTCTCCAGGAAGCTATAGATATCCTTTACGTTCCGCATTTGCACACTCCGGTTTTCCTTTGTGGACACTTCCCAATTCTCATGTAATTTTTTCGAAATTTCGGAAAGTGGACTTCTTCAAACCAACCACCTTGCTTGCTGATTTTTGTGCGATCAATTGGCAGTCGATTGCTCGAATCCTGAACGTACTATTGTTTTGCTGCCCCATTCTCTGGGGACAATCCCCGGGCACTAGTACCCGCCAGATTGAAGTTAACTTGATCAACGAGCCGATTTCCACCGACGGCGTTTTGGACGAAACCGCCTGGCGATCTGCTCCCACCATTGGAAATTTAATTCAAAGGGAGCCCGATACGGGTCAAGCTCCCTCGGAAAAGACCGAGATCAAAATTCTCAGAGATGAAAAGAACCTCTACGTAGGCGTCGTCGCCTTTGACGCAGAGCCCGAGAAAATCGTCGGAAACAACATGACCCGTGATGCTTCGACGCGGAGCCAGGACACCATCCAATTTATTCTCGATACCTTTAATGATCGTCGCAACGCCTACTACTTTGCCACAAACCCGAGCGGCGCCCTCATCGATGGGCTCGTCTTTGGCGACCTTAAACTAAATACTGATTGGAATGCCATCTGGGACTTAAAAACGGTCAGGTCAGAAATGGGTTGGGTCTCCGAATTCGCTATCCCGTTCAAGAGCTTGAACTTTCCGGTAAACGAGGATGTCTGGGGTTTTAATATTTCCCGTAAGATTTTCAGAAAAATAGAGGAGAATCAATGGTCTGGCGGTAGACTGGAAACAGACTTCCTCCAGGTTTCAGCCGCAGGAGAAATCTCGGGGATGGGTGGAATCGAGCAAGGTATCAGTCTCGATGTTCGGCCTTTTCTGGCCGCCAGCTATCTGCGATCGAGAAGCTACGACGGTAGTGAGTCCGACTTCGAACCGGGCGTCGACATCTTCTACAACATCACCCCTAGCCTAAAACTCACAGGCACGATTAACACCGACTTCGGAGAAACGGAAGTGGATTCCCGACAAATTAACCTGTCTCGATTTTCCATACGCTTTCCGGAAAAGCGGTCCTTCTTCCTGGAAGATGTCGGCGTGTTCAGTTTCGCCAGTACGGGTCCTGAAGGTTCGCCAGGCGTCCCCGACGCTAGGGCGGACGTATTTCCCTTTTTCAGCCGTCGCGTCGGGCTTCTTAACGGGCGAGAAATCCCCATCGATTTTGGGGCTAAACTGACCGGTAAAGCGGGGTCTACCGATATCGGGATATTGGGCGTTCAGACTGGAGATACCGACCTTGTAGAAGGCAAGACTTTCGCCGTTGCCAGATTCAGGCAAAATTTCTTAGAGCGCTCCTATGTTGGTGGGGTATTCACTAGTGGCGATCCAGCTGCTGGTAAATCCAGCGAAACATACGGTTTGGATCTAAGCCTAGCTACATCCCAACTTCTTGGATACAGCAAGAATTTCGTAGTCAACGCCTATGGGCTCAAGAGCAGCAATGGAGAGGTTGATGACGATATGTCATTCGGCATCTCAGCCCACTATCCAAACGAGGTGTGGGATGGCATGCTTGTTCTTCGAGAAATGCAAAAGAACTTCGATCCGGGGATCGGTTTCGTTCAACGAAAAAATGTACGCCTCTACCGCGGTGGCTTGAGCTACAATCCGCGTATCTACAACTATCTAGGATTAGAACGACTGCAACACGACATCTTCTATACGCAATTCGACAGTTTGGATACGGGCGAACTGGAAAGCTCTGAGCTCTACGTTAGCATATTCGATTGGCACTTTCTATCTGGAGACGCCATCCACTCCATGTTCGATTTCACGGGCGCCAAGGAAGTCCTGATCGAGCCGTTTGAAATTTCTCCTGGTGTCGTTATTCCAATGGGCGAATATTATTTCAATCAATGGAAATCCAATGTATCCTTCGCCAGCAAGCGCCCGCTATCTGGATCCTTGACCGTTGAATGGGGAGAGTTTTGGTCGGGAAACGCAGAGAGTATTCGAGCGCGGCTTTCCTACAAGTACGCGCCCTGGTTCCGCATCCGAATCGAAGCCAACCAAACCTTCGCCGATCTCCCCGAAGGTAAATTCACTGCTCGAATCTTCAACTCAACATTCAGTTTTTCCGCTTCTCCTCAACTAACTTTTTCCAATCTAGTTCAATATGACAACCGGACCCGTAATCTCGGTTGGCAAAGCCGGTTGCGCTGGACTCCCAAGCCCGGCAACGATCTATTCATATCTCTAAATCAAGGCTGGATCAACGAGGACATTGGCAGCCTTCGCTTCCGAAAAGCGGACACTAAACTGGCCACCAAGTTTCAGTACACTTTCCGGTTCTAGGGAGGCGCAAGAAAACTGCCGATTAACCAGCAGCCTACCAAGGGTAGATGATTCGGCCTATTCAGACCAGAGCTGTTCCAGCAAGGCATGCATGGCCGGTTCATGCTGCTTCAGCTCTTTGTTGTTGAAGGGATAAAAATCGTTCTCTCCAAAAAAGGCTTCCGTGCATTCCGCAAAGTATTCCTTGTGATTGTTCATCGCATAGGCCATTTACGGCTCGCGGTTCTTGCGTCCCACAAGATCATAGCTGCCATTTTCCTTAGCCTTTTGATATAGGTGCAGCATATCTGGTTGCTCGAATCCCAACACCAAGTTGTGATAGGCATGCGATAATTCGTGAAGGAGCAACAGGGGCATCCGGACAACCTCCCTGTCAAGGAATGCTGTATTGGTAAACCCTATACATTTTTCCTTATCCGGGATCATACCATTGTCGATGAGCCATCCTTTGTCCGGATGGAATTCCGCCCTGGGTCTTCTTCGCTCATGGGGAAGAGACAGCCACAAAGGTACCGTTTGCAATTCCCTGACTATTTTCGTTGGAATGACTTCGATTACCTTTCGAGCCTGTTCAGAGAGCAAATCGAGCGCCTTATCAGCATCCTCTGGCTCTTGCTCTAGCAAAGCCTCTTGAATGTAAACTGTCCAGCCCTCGGCCTCTCCGAGAACGAAACCTTAGATTCTAGAATCGGCAGCAATTCCTACGGTTCCAAAACAGCATACGACAACGCCAGCTGTTATCGCGATATTAGCAATTGTAGATGCGATCGTCGATCGCGTAGGGTTATCAAGAAGCACGCCTACGGTGAGCTTACTCGAATTGGGCAATCCAACCTTCGCCCTTTGGCCCCCCCGCGTTTCACTTATCTGACCCAATCAGTTTCTTGATCGGCTTGACGAATAACAAGAGAAGCACACCGCTTCCTACCGACATTACGACAATCTGCATAAATAATCCAGGCATTTCATTCAGGGTTTCTGGATTGAACCGACCCGCCAGCAATCCAGCTATCAAATTGCCCAAAGATGTCGCCAAGAACCAAATACCCATCATTTGTCCCACGAGGCGTTTGGGTGCGAGCTTCGTTACCGAACTGAGGCCAACTGGGCTCAGACAGAGTTCCCCCATGGTATGCAATAGATAAGTTAGAATTAGCCAATAGGGAGCCGCTTCATTTCCCGCGACAACCAGTTTTGCAGCCGCTACCATAATCAAGAATCCCAGTCCCAGGATAATCAATCCAAGCGCGAATTTCGCCGGCATGGACGGATCCAATTGCCTTCTCGCGAGTTTCACCCAAACGGACGCAAAAATAGGGGCTAGCACAACGATGTATAAAGGGTTCAGGGACTGAAACCAGCCCGCCGGAACTTCGAATGAGAACACCATTCGGTCCGTGTACCTGTCAGCAAATAGAGTCAGCGATGAACCAGCCTGCTCAAAGCCCGACCAGAAAACAGCGGAGGTCACAAATAGAATGACAATTACCAGCGTTCGGCTGCGCTCATCCGGGGTCAGGTTCCCAAAGGCGAAGACATGGATGAAAAAGGCAAAAGCGATACCGACTATCACATAGGTTGTATTTTGAGCTAAGGTCAGAGCATCAAAGGTTATCAATTCGCTTAGGCCTAGAATCACCATCGTTCCGACAACGGTGAAACCTGCTATGACCAAATACCACGCTTTATCAAATCCCGCAGCATTCAGTTGCTCCTGGCTCTTGACCGTGTGCAGTCCGGCATCGCCCAATCTAGCCGCCGAAAACTTATACTGAGCCACGCCAAAAAGCATACCTATACCAGCTGCCCCGAATCCCAAATGCCAGTTCACTTGCTCCCCGAGGTAGGAGCAAATCAAGGGCCCCAAAAAGGCGCCCATATTAATGCCCATGTAGAAAATCGTAAATCCTGCATCTCTGCGGGCTCCACCTTCTGGATACAGCTGCCCAACAATGGCACTGATATTCGGCTTCAGGAACCCTGTTCCAATAACGACCAAGATTAGACCCGAGAAAAAGGCCTTAGTTGATGGGATGGCTAAAGTGAAATGCCCCGCAGCGATAATCAAACCACCTATCCAGACCGCTCGCTGAGCGCCAATAAGGCGATCCGCAATCCAGCCTCCCGGCAATGCAGCCAGATAGACGAAAGCGGTATAAAGTCCATAGATCGAACTGGCGGTCCGGTCATTCAGCCCCATGCCCCCTTTCTCGACAGCATCCACCATGAATAGGACCAGCAAACCTCGCATCCCATAGTAGCTGAAACGTTCCCAAAGCTCGGTGAAAAAGAGGGTGGAAAGTCCGCTGGGATGGCCAAACCACGATTTCTTGTATTCGCTTTCCTCAGCCATATTACTTTGCCGCCTTTTCTTGCTCAGCCAATCGTTTCTCGATCACTTTGGACGTTGGCGTCACCGAAAGCCCACCCTTGGCAGTGCAGCAAAGCTCATGTGGAATGCATCCAGCCACTTCGTTCATTGCATTGATCACTTCGTCTAAAGGAACGAGATGCTCGTAGTCGGACAAAGCCATATTTGCGCAAGAAAGAGCGTTCGACCCAGCTAGGACGTTCTTGCCCAAGCAAGGAGCTTCCACCCTATTGGCGATTGGATCGCAGGTCATGCCAAACGAATTCTGCAAAGCGATAGAAGCAGCGCTAAGTTGCTGTTTTAGCGAACCATTAGCTAGCCCCACCATCGAAGCCGCCGCCATTCCAGCTCCCGACCCACACTCGGCCATGCACCCGCCGACTTCTGCGGCGAAAGTCGCGTGCGTGGCGATAAATACCCCGATCAAACCTGCTTCCAGCAGAGCTCGAACTTTCCCGTCTTCATCGATTCCTAATGAATCGGCCACTGCGAGGACAGAGCCAGGCATAGCTCCACAGGATCCTGCCGTCGGGGCGGCCACGATCACACCCATGGACGACTTTACTTCCAGAATCGATGATATGTAAGCGATTATCTTGTTATTAACATCTCCCGGGATCAGTCTCCCTTGGGCTTCGCGTTCCAGCAAATTGACCGATTGGCAGGGAAGGATTCGATCCGCATATTGCGTTCCCGCTAATCCTGTCTTCACCGCATCCTCCATGATGCGAAGGATCGCTCGAGCTTGCTCGAAAACCGCTTCTTTCGAAGCCCCACCTCTGTCGCTCTCGTATTCAAGCGCCAGTTCCCAAAGCGTCAGATCCTTGTCTTCATTGAACGCCAGCATCGCTTCTACCGTTTGAAAGGGTATGGCTAGGTCTTTGCGGGACAATGTAGGCAAAACGGGCGCCAGTATCCGGATGAACGCGACAGCTTCTATTTTTTTCAAGCTCTCAAGCAAATCGGTAGCGGGCGCTTGATTCGAAAAGAATCGCAGGAATCGGGTTGATGACTTCCCTCCACAATATTCGCCATCCTCACTGCCCACGAGATTAGAGCATTCTTCCAGCGCTGCCTCCGCATCAGCGTCTTTATTCAAATAGACTAGTGTTTCGTACAGATCGCCTCCCATGGAAACGGGCGCCCCATCGATTTCCCTGACCTCGATCATACCGCCACCAGTGGAAATCGCCTGCATCGAATGCGAATCGCCGTTTACGCCTTCAATTGTCAGCTTGTAATTATTTGGATGCGACGCCCCGTACGACTTGTAACGGACGTCTATCTCCAATCCAAACGCATTCGTATGATTCTCGTAATCTGGCAATCGGGGGTCATCTGGCTCCCAACCCAAAAAGCCTCCATACAAGCCCATATCCGTGCCCTGAGACTTGTGAGTCGTCACCAGTGAGCCGTTGGGGTCATACTCGATAATGGCTTTTCGCAAATCGCCGCCTACCAGGTCGCGGCACAATCTACCGATTCGATTGGCCGCTGCGCTATGCGAACTCGAAGGCCCTCTCATAACGGGACCAAGGACATCATTAAATATGCTGGGAATATTTGGGGTAGTGCTCATTTCGATAAACCAATCAATCTCTTGTATAGCTAAATTGGGACCCTGAGGAGACCATTATGTCTCAAAGCTCCTTATGTCCGGGCGCGTTTCGATTCCTTTACGGATGATGGCCAATATGCGCTCCCGTTCCTCGCCAACCAAGGGCAGCCTCGGAGCCCGCGTCATCTCTGATCCATAGCCACACTCAGCAGCTGCCAGTTTGATGTATTGGACCAGCTTTGGAAGCGTATCCAAATAAAGGAGCGGCGAATACCAGCGATAAACTTCTCGGGCTTCTTCGAATCGCCCAGCTTGAGCCAAATCCCAAATCAGTCGATTCTCGGCAGGAAAGGCGTTCACCAAGCCAGATACCCAACCATCGATTCCCAAGACAAGGCTCTCTAAGACCAAATCGTCTACGCCCGCAAACAGTTGATACCGATCTCCGCAAAGATTGCGTAAGCAAGTAATCCGACGCGGATCATCCGAGGATTCCTTAATCGTCGTGAAACGAGGTTCATCCGCGAGCTCCACGAAGGTTTCCGGCTGGATATCAACCCCATAGGAAACGGGGTTGTTGTAAATCATGATTGGAAGATCAGTCGCGCTGGCTACCGATCGAAAATGGGCAATGGTTTCACGTTCGTCCGTTTTGTAAACCATTGCTGGCAGAACCATCAATCCATCGATCCCGGTCTCCTTGGCAGCGGTCGCAAAGTGACAGGCTTGTGCAGTAGTGTATTCAGCAACTCCCGACAGTATCGGCATATTCCCGCCAAAATGCTCGGCCGTAGCGCTCAAAACTTCCAGTTTTTCCGCTGTTTCCAGCGAGCAATTCTCGCCGACCGTGCCAACCATCACAAATCCGTGCACGCCAGCCTCCGCCATCGCATCCAGATGCTTGAGCGTCTCCGGAATATCGAGCGACCCATCCTCTTTGAATTGCGTCGTTGCGGCTGGGAAGACGCCGCTCCATTTCCCATCTTGTTTTGCTGTTTCCATTTTGCCGATAAAGATAAGTCATCCCAAAAGGGCTATCGGAAACGGTCGTCCCTTTTGTCATTTATGTCAAAATAAAGCTCCCCACGGCTAGCCCCGTGCATATTAAGTGGCGGCGGATCTTCTCGTAATTGCTTGACCGCTTAAGGAGTAAAGTTGTGGTCCCGCAGTTTTGCATCAATGTCAACTTAAGTTGTAGCCGAGCGTAGGAGACATTTTATACCGCGATTTTGATATGGATTAATGAATAACTATTTCCCCGACATATTGGGGCTCCTACGGTCCGCATCGTACCACATTGCCTTGTCTAGACACCCTCCTACCATCAACTTCCTTCAACAGAGACCGACCCTAAAGACTATGATCAGAATTAAATATAGCAGGGCGTTAAACTTGCTTCCATTTTCGATTCTTATGCCCATCTCAACAGTTTTCGCCAATGCCACTTCGCCCCAGTGGGAAGAAACGCCGGAAGCCCTCAAAGAACCCGGGTTGTTCACACTGCAAGAGGTAATAGACGAAAAAGCCCTACCCGTCGAAAAAGAGGCTGAGCAAGCTTGGCGTCCTACCGGAGCCAGTTGCTTGATCTTGGAAGAATCGAAGACTCTAGAGGGTGGCAAGGACGTCTTCGACTGGAATCCAGAAACCGACGATAAAACGCTTCTCCTTTCTGCTGAATCCTTGGTTCCCGAAGGGCAGGAGAGACCACTGTATCTAGCGAATCAGCGGAATCTTATTTGGTCGCCCGACGAAACTAAATTGCTCATTTACACCAATACCAAGAGAGTGTGGCGGGTAAATTCCCGCGGAGACTACTGGGTCCTGGATCTAGAAACTAAAACACTGGATCAGTTGGGTCCCAACTTCGAGCCTTCAACGCTCATGTTTGCCAAGTTTTCACCCGACTCGAAACGAGTAGCCTACGTCCAAGA
>JAYZHU010000154.1:0-7517 GCA_036166175.1 Verrucomicrobiota bacterium
GCGGAGTTGACTGATGGCCCCAACAATCTCGCCTGGCGGGCCACGGAATTATTTCTCAAGCGGTTTGGTTTGGAGGGAAGCATCGATATTGAAATCGAGAAGCGCATTCCGATAGGGGCGGGATTGGGAGGTGGCAGTAGCGATGCTGTTGGAGTCCTCAAAGGCTTAGCCGCGTTATTCAAAGTCGATGATGAGATTGCTTTGTTGGAACTGGCTGCCGAGCTGGGATCAGATTGTCCGCTATTCCTAAAAGGCGAGTCCGTTCTCATGAGAGGCCGAGGCGAAAAACTGGAACCCTTGGATGAAAACGAGCGAAGGATGCTCGACGGAACGCCGATCGCTCTCTTAAAGCCCGCTTTTGGAATATCGACTGTGTGGGCTTACAAGGCTTTGGCTGCCGATACCTCCCAATATGCTAATCCAGGCGCTGTGGAGAGGGGTTTGAATGGTTGGCGTGATGGCAAGTTGCCTTTATCAGACCTCATGCAAAACAGTTTCGAGTCGGTGGTTGGCCAGAAATATCCATCTATTCCTTTGGTGATGGACAGAATTCGCCGAGAAACTGGTTGCCAATGCCTGCTATCGGGTAGTGGCAGTGCCTGTTTTGCCGTCGGTCAGGTGGATTCATTTGGCCAAATCCAGGAAATTGCCCGCGAATGCTGGGGCGAAAGCGCGTTTTTCCAAGAAACCACTATTTCGGATATAGGGTTGACGGAAGCTCAGGGCATTTCATCGTGAAGCCCAGCGAGGGCGGGTTTGCCCTCGGCAATGGAGCCAGTCGGCTTGCAATTAATCGGAGCCTTTAAAATGGAATCGAGAAAAGAGGAAACAGAGTATACCGGCATAGGAGCATCCCCGGGCATTGCTCATGGACCCGTCTCGATCTTGCGAGAAAAGGAGATAGCCGTCCCGAAGTACCAAGTTGAGCCTGCTTTGCACAAAGCGGAGGTCGCTCGCTTCGAAAATGCGCTGCTGGCCACGAGGAAACAGATCCAGAAGATTAGGGATCAGGTCGAGGAGAGTCTGGGCGAGGAGGAAGCCAGAATTTTCGATGCCCACTTGATGGTGTTAGAAGACCAGGCCCTGATAGACGAGATCGTCAGGGAGATGGATGCCTCCGAGGAGAATGTCGAGGCTTCCCTGTGGCGAGTGGGCAACCGCTATATCGAAGCTTTTGGGCAAATCGATGACGAGTACCTGCGCGAGCGGGCGAGTGATATTCGGGATGTCATGCGCCGCCTGATAAGCAACCTGACCGGGCAATCGCTGGAAGACCACGGAGATCGGCCAGAAAACAAGCATGTGGTCGTAGCTCAGGAAATCGCGCCCTCGGATTCGGCTAGCATCGACAAAAATCAAGTCCTTGCCTTGGTAACCGACCTGGGGGGAAAGACGGGCCACACTGTCATAGTGGCCAGGTCCATGAATATTCCTGCCGTTGTTGGCTTGGGCGATATTTCGCGGAATGTCGTGCCAGGCGATGTTCTACTCGTCGACGGCTATGCAGGCAAAGTCGTAGTCAATCCTAGCGAAAACACCCTTTTCTGTTACGGGAAACTCAAAGATGAACGAGCCTCGATCGAGGAGCGTTTGATCGCTTTCTCCAAAAATGTATCGGAAACTAAGGATGGTCATCCCATCCAGTTGCAGGCCAATATCGAAGCGGCCAATGAGGCGAAGCGGGCCCTTGAGATCGGGGCGGATGGGGTTGGTCTCTTTCGGACTGAGTATCTTTTTATGAATACCAGATCGTTGCCGAGCGAGGAGGAGCAATTCGACGCGTATAGCGGGGTTGCGGAAGTGATGGATGGGCGATCTGTTGTCATTCGTACTCTCGATTTGGGAGGAGATAAGATGTCGGCGTCGCCAGAGCTAGGCATGCAGCACGAGGCAAATCCATTTCTTGGATACAGAGCGATAAGATATTGCTTGGACAATATTGACGTTTTCACGACGCAGCTTCGGGCTATTCTGAGGGCGAGCGCCCATGGAAATGTCAAAATCATGTACCCGATGATAAGCGGGCTTGAGGAGATGAAACAGGCCAATGAGTGTCTGGAAATCGCTAAAGAGCAATTGCGAAGCGAAGGGATCGCGTTCAACGAATCGATTGAAACCGGGTCTATGATTGAGATTCCGAGCGCTGCTATCGCCTGCGACACGCTCGTTTCCGAATGTTCGTTTTTCAGTATCGGCTCGAACGACCTAATTCAGTACCTAATGGCGGTTGATCGATTGAACGATCGGGTCGCCCATCTCTACGAACCCACGCATCCAGCGGTGATCAGAATGCTGGATATGATCGTAAAGTCGGCGAACAAAGGGGGTGTGGAATTGTCGATTTGCGGAGAAATGGCTGGAGATCCAATATTGGTTCCCCTCCTTATTGGATTGGGAATCGAGTCGTTGAGCATGTCGCCTGGCCTGCTGCCACACGCTAAATTCGTGGCCCAGAGCATGGACCTTAGCGAAGCTCGAGAACTAGCTGAAATGGCCCTTTTAGAGACGGATGCGATGAAGATACTCGAGAACCTAACCGCATTCTACGATTCCCGCATGGCTTCGATATCGTAGGGAGAGTCGAATAGATAAGTTCGATCGCTCTGTTCCTACCGTTTGATACCGGTTGCTAGAATGGTCTCGAAATGGGGTTCCTCGGCCTCCTTCGCTATGGTCGAGACTGACACGTTCTCGAATCCCGCATTGTTTAGCCAAGAGTGGATCTTGTTCTCCGCGAAGCCGAGCCAGGTATCAGCATATAGTTCCCGGGCCTTTTCGAAGGTGTGCTCTTTTAGATCGAGGATGATAATCCTTCCTCCGCGTTTGGTGATGCGAAAAGCTTCAGCGATCGCCTTTTCTGGTCGGTTCGCATGGTGGAGGGCTTGGCTTAATAGGGAAATGTGGGCCGTCTCGTCGTCGAGTGGAACTTCCTCAATATCGCCAAGCAAGTAGTTTAGGTTCTCGAGCTGATTGTCATCCGCAAGTTCCTTTCCGACCTCAACCATTTTTGGCGATCGATCGATGCAATAGACTTTCTCAGCCTGTCGGGCAATTAGTTGGGAAACCATCCCTTCTCCCGCCCCGAGATCCGCAACCACGATCTTCGGAACGAAATGCAAAAGCATGTGGCCGATCACTTCCCAGGAGCGCCCGGGACAGTAGTTCTTGCCGAGCCTTCCGGCTATGAGATTGAAATAAGCTTCCGCGACTTCGCGTCGCCTATGTATTACGCGTTTTAGGTTGCCACCGTCCTCTCTCAGTTCAGGAGAGTCGGCAACGGCGCCGATTGCCGCTTTAATCAACGTATTGTTCGTGGCCTCTAGATTCGGCTGAATGGAGTAGAAGCTCTTCTTCCCTTCTCGCCGATCGATAACCAGGTCTGCCTGCCTTAGCAGAGCCAATTGAGATGATATTCGCGACTGAGACATGCCCAGGGCTTCTTGTAATTCGGCAACCGAAAGTTCTTCGCTCAAAAGCATCGCCAATATCCGCAGACGGGTTGGCTCTGCGAGTAATTTGAGAGTATCCCAGGCGGGCTTCATGACGAGAAGTAAGAAGGAAGAATGATGAAGTAAGAAGTAAAAAAGCCACGCTTGCGATGAGCAGACGTGGCTTGAAAAAGGGGACGCGAGATACGTCTAATTGGCAACTAGATCGACGTAGCGCTCGATGGAGATGATTTTCAGCAGACTATCCACTCCTTCGATATGGAGCTCGATTTCTTCGCCAGGAGTTTTGCCGATGAGAGCTTTGCCCAGGGGAGTTTGGTAAGAGATGACTTGCTTATCCGGATTGCTGTCCCAGGCGCCCAGAATCGTATAGGTGATCTCCTTGTTCTTATTTTCGTCAAGCAGCGTTACCACGCTGCCAATACCAACGGCCCCTGTGCCGATCTCCGAAAAGTCGGAAATTTTCGCCCGTTGCAGATCCATTTCCAATTTGTTCCGTCTTGCCAAAAGCAGCGCTTGGTCCTGCTTGGCCATCTTGTATTCGGAGTTTTCCTTCAAGTCGCCCAGTTCGCGAGCCAGGCCGATTGCCTTGCTGTTCTCTGGAATCTGCTTGGTTACGAGATCGTCGTACTCAGCAACGGCTTTGTCGTAGCTCTCTTTGGATACTACTAGGCCACTGCTTTTTTCCTCTTCCTCGGTCTCCAGCAATGACTGGACGGCAGGGAAAATCTTGATGAAGCGAGCGAGCAAAGACTTTTTCGTCAGCTCTTCGAATCCCTGATTGAGAAGCAAGTTGTTGGCCAAGTCGCGAGCGGTCTCCGAGTCGGCATCGGCCAGCAGGTCGGGAATCAGCTCCGCATCCTCACTGAGGATTTCCGCTAGCGGAATTCGCCGAGTCGTGGTAATCTGCAGTGCTTCGTAGTCGATAGCGTAGAAAATCGCATTTAGCAGGCGGGGCGAGATCATTGGCCTGACCAAGTTCCCGAATTTGCGGGAATTGCGATTCTTAACGATCCACAAAAGAACGGGCTCCTTAAGGTTTTGTTCTGTTTGCCACCGTTCGAAGGTTTCCAGAAGCTCGTCTTCAAAACCGTTTTGGAGAAGAAAGTTCACGCAATCTGTAGTGAATTTACCACTACTGTTTTTGAGTAGATTGAATGAAATTTCTTTCCAGTCCGCTGGATGCGACTCTTTAATCAGTTCGAGCGCCCTTGATTGCAGGGTGGTCGGCAGTTCTTTTACGAGCGTGTCCAGCTCGTTGGGATCGCTTACGAGTTGGGACAGCGTTGGTTCGAAATCGGCAATATCGACTTCGAGCATTTCGGACAGATCGTTGCGTATCCAGGCCCCTCTGAGTTTTTCCGCGAGGGATAGTTGGTTGGATTCTTTTACGGCCGTGGCAAGGCCGTGAAGAACTACAGCGAGTTGTTCCTTGATTTCGGGTTTCTCGCGAACAGTTTCCAGTAGTTTGTCGGCGATGAGAACGCGGCGCTTGGCGGACTGTGTCTCATTGTATTCCTCGATAAGCTCTTCTTCGATGCTGACAGGCTCCTCCCTCAACACGTACATACCCGTTTTTCGAGGCGGAACGGCAATACGAGGATCTTTAGCCAATACCTTTTTGGTGGCAGTCCACCATTTCTTGAATTTGTCGGCTCCGACGACCTGAGTGAGAATGCTCTCCACTTCCACTGCGCTAGCCGCCCCATTTGGGTATTGCTTGAGCAGCTCGACGAGCAAGTCGCCCTGATTTTTGGATATCAGTTCCGCAATTGCCTCAGGCTCTGTCTCCTTGCGGGCCATCAGGTGTTCGGGAGGAAGGACCTGCATGGTGACGACACAGAAGCCGGGATCCATCCGATGTCCTTCTTTTCCTTCGAAATCGATGATCAGCTTACCGCCTTCTTCATCGTACTCCTTGATTTGCCCGAATCCCCAGCTTTGGTGGATGCAATAGCTGCCAGGCTGCATGGACTCGAGCTTCTCTTTAGCTGGCTTGAGCTCGGGCTTCCGCGTAATAAGTTCTAGTACGGCTTCTTCGTTCATGAAAGTTTTGCGAGTAAACCATTAAGAGAGGCGTCTTTTTATGCGGTTGTCAACGAGCGACTCTTCGAGCAACTAGTTCGAGATTGGCAATGAGAGATACGTCCTGGAATTGGTCAACGAAGCTGGTGGAAAAGTTTTTACGCCAACCAGCCCGTCTGTCCCACCTCATGGAGGGCCTGCCCGATTCCATGGATAGCGGAACGCGGCGGCGATGCCAGTTCGTGCTCTTCGGGGTCGTCCGCCATCTTCGCTATTTGAATTCCTTGATAGATGATTGCCTGACTAAGCGTCCACGTTCGGGAGTACGTTCATCGCTCTTGGTGGCTGGGTTTGAGCTATTTTCCAATCCAGAGAAAACAGCTCAGATTGTGGACCATGCCGTGGGGGCAATAGGCAGGCGGTATAGCGCTGGAGAAAAAGCAATGGCTAATGCTGTGCTTCGCAAGATTGGTCGGCAGTTTGGAGATCAAGATCGCGACTCGGCGGCCTCGGTAGCCGAACTGGCGGAAAAAAGCAGCCATCCAGATTGGCTGGTGAGCCGCTGGAAGGAGTCCTTTGGGTGGCAAGCAACCAAGAAATTCACGAGTTGGAATCAACAAGAGCCGGAGCTCTACTTTCTTCCGCTATCTGATGAAGCTGCGGCTTCTGGGCAAGACTGCCCGTGGAATCCCTATCGGAAAATCGATCGGTCTGACTGGCCGGAAGTAATGCGTCTAATCCAGAAAGGAGCCGCTTACATTCAGGATCCGGGGACCCGAATCGGGCCAGAGATGCTGCATAGCGTATTTTCCGAGGGACGAATTCTTGACCTGTGCGCTGCTCCGGGTGGAAAGACGTTTCTCTTCAATACCCTTTTTGGCGAAGGACTAGATGAGATCGTATCCGTCGATTTACCAGGCCCTCGCTTCAGTCGACTCGAATCTAATTTGAAACGTAAGGGAATTTCAAGGGCGCGTCCCTTGGCCGGCGACCTATTCGAAATCGATAGCGCGAAAACAGGACAATTTGAAGGGGTCTATTTGGATGCCCCTTGTAGCAACACCGGTGTTTTGCAGAAAAAGCCGGATGTTAAGTGGCGTTTGGACCCTGAAGAGAGACCGCAGCTCATTGTTCTCCAAGAACGCATGTTGGACCAGGCCTCCCAATTTGTAGTTTCCAATGGTTGGCTCGTCTACAGCACTTGCAGTGTCGAAACGGATGAAAACGAAGCGGTGGTCGATCGCTTCCTTGCATCGACTTCGGGCCTTAGTTTCGAACTCGTTGAGCAGATTAAGAGTTGTCCTTGGGAAACGGGACACGACGGAGCCGGGGTCGCCTTGATGCGGCGCATGTAGCCATTTATGCTGATTCTAATTCATTTGGCTGGCTGAAAAACTGCGCTGGGGCGATGAGGGTTTTCCGCTCTGTGTATATTTGAGATCTCGGTCCTTCGACCGAGCGCCTCGACCAGGTCGTCGGTGAGCTGCTCCGCTAATACCGCAGCGATCCCAGATCGGTGATCTCCCGTTTCGGCAGGGACTGGATACGCTCCCTACGCGCTCCAGAAAACGCTCCTGCTCCACAGAACTCAATCATCCTTTCGCGAAATGGCCCTACCCAGAAGGATATAGCTCCTTTATCGATAAATTAAAACCCGTCGGTAGATCTCTGTCATGAGGGAGTTAAATGTATAACCTTATACATTTAGCTGGCTCCAAGCTTTCCCGTGAGGATGATTAGATTTGCGTAAGTCCACTCGTCCGGAGATCGGATTCCACCCTTTCTTCTTATAGAATTAGATGGAAGATAGGTTGAACCCGGCCTCAGTTCGACCTGGCTCGCCACCCTGAGCTTATCGAAAGGCCGGCCGGGCTTAAGTTGAAGTATGCAAATAGCCTACAGAATGGCCATTTATTGGATATCGCTGATGTACACGCCCATTCAGGCGTTTACCCGCTAGTCTAGTCTTTCGTGGGGGCGGGGACTCGACTACAGAGCCAAACGGAAAACGCGGTAATTGCGGCTCCGAAAAGGTAGAGCTGG
>JAYZHU010000155.1:0-7500 GCA_036166175.1 Verrucomicrobiota bacterium
TATGGTTTTATCCGCCGTTTCAGCATCCCGCAGGATGCGGATCTTTTGTTCTGTGGTGTATCGTTTTTATTTCATTATCTGGGTCCTTTCTAGAGGCCCAGACTAACTTTTCAAGTGGCGCAGTTTTCGTAACCTCGACCAGAACGTTAAGCAGTTTGCCTTCATCTCCCCTGACTTCCTTGAGACCCTCACCCCACTCCAGCTCTTCCATGATCTGCTTAAAGAAATCCCCAAAGCGCGATAGATCAGAGTTGGGGAGAAATCTTGGGACTGGCATTATTTGTTGATCACGGAAATACTTGATAGCCTTGTCTGGGTCTTGCTGGGAAAGCTCTAATACACGCATGGCAATAGCTAGGGACATTTGATTAAGTTCTGATAAGTCCTTTTCCTCCAGCTGCTTATAAAAAGTTTTCCATTCCTCACCCTGTTGGTTTTCCAATTCAGACAAAACATCCCGTAATACTTCATCTGGTGCATCCAACCAGCGATTTTTTTTCTCTGCACTCATGACGCTGCAAGCTGAACTACCTCAGGAACAGTGGATCCTTCTGGGACTATTTGCCAGTACAGGAAGGCTGAATCCTCTTCGGGATTATAGCGTTTGTAATGCTTCTCAAACGTCCTCCTGTTGCTGTGGCCCATCTGATTCATCGTTTTCTCTAAACTCTCAAAATGATGGAAATGGTAAGTCCCAAAGCTATGTCTGAATATGTCGCTTTTGCCAGCGACTCCCAAGGCATTCCTGAATCTTCGATACTTTGTCCCAAATTCATTTCTTGAGAATACAGCTCCAACCCTCTCAGAGGATGGTATGGTTTCAAGCCAGCTGACCAAATTAGGTTCCATGTTTACCAGCCTTCCCTCGCTGCCCTTAGCGTTTACATCTTTCACATCGATGTACGGCTTTGTGTGAACGCCTTGCGGCTTCAGGATGATTTGGTTCCACAGCAAAGGTGGCTTATCAGCACTGCCCATAAGTTCCGAGGGTCTTAGCCCTGCCCACATGAGGATAGAAATTCCCGCTGCCAAATCTCTGTACTCATCTCCCTGAATGAGTTCGGCAGCTCGATTGAAGGTAGAGATACTCAACACTTCCGTCTCTGTGTTAGTGTCCTTGTAGGATAAGAACGCTACAGGGTTCTTCTGTAGCCAACCTCTTCTTTGAGCATGATTAAATATAGGAGCTATCTGCCTCAATGCCCTATTCAGTCTCATAGCCCTTTTGTTCTTAGAGGTGCTGGAGCCGTGATGCTTCTCCAAAAAATTTGTAATCTCCTCCTCAGTGACACTGTCGATGTCCCTACTCCCGAACAGATGCAAAAATCCTGCCTCCTTTTTTCTTTGATGCTCTTTTGCACGGGGATTAGGAAGTGGCCCGTACATCACTGACTTCATCTCCTGCGTTTGTCCATAAGACCACTCTTTGCCCCGCCTGTCCGTTCTGTACTTTATGGAATCAGCCAAAGCCTCAGCGACGGTGTGAGAATGCCGTAGTCTTTTTAAGTGCTTCACATATTGGTCAGCCGCCTCTGTAAGCGTTAGTTCACGTTCACCCTCAAGATTTGCACCCTCCAGAATCTTCAAAGCAGCTCTCGCATCAACGCTCTGGCTTGCCGTCAAACGAGTGCTGTCGACGCCGTGTTTGTTTACATGTCCTAAGATCCTTCTGATTTCAGCGTTGGCTCTGGCTTCTGACGGAAACTCTGGCCTCCATCTTTTTCCTGTCTTGGACAAATTTGGTGGAACATTAACTACCCACTTGCCATCTCTAATTTTGCGGGCTTTAAGTGTTGGCTTCTTTGGCATTTACTGCCCTAAACTGCCCTAAAAACGGGTCAAATCAAGCTATTTCGGCATAGAATGAGGTATCATAGAAAAATGAATAAGGACGTTTTTGTCGCTGGTAAACAACAACTTAGGGGGAGATCAGCAAAAAATCAGGACAGCCGAAACAATGTCTTGATTTCATGGTCAATCGCAGCTCACTAAGATCGAACGCTCGCTATTTTCTATTAAGATACACGCTAACGCATGAGCAATTGGGCTGAACGAATCAGAAACGAAGTTGGAAAGGCCGTCATCGGCCAAGAAACAATAGTCGAGCGAATGCTCGTCGCCTTGCTAGCCGATGGGCACGTATTGCTTGAGGGAATGCCAGGCTTGGCGAAAACGCTTCTCATAAAAAGCTTGGGTACGGCGCTGGGACTGCAGTTTGAAAGAATCCAATTTACCCCGGACTTGCTGCCGAGCGATGTCGTGGGAACGATGGTCTACCAGTCCAACGATGGGAAATTCGTTCCGCATCGAGGACCTGTATTCGCAAACATGCTACTAGCGGATGAGATCAATCGAGCGCCTGCTAAAGTGCAAAGCGCCCTTCTGGAAGCCATGCAGGAAAAGCAAGTTACCATTGGCGGCGAATCTCAAAGGCTCCCCAAACCCTTTTTTGTCATGGCGACGCAAAACCCTGTTGAGCAAGAGGGCACCTACCCGCTCCCTGAAGCTCAAAGAGATCGCTTTCTGTTCAAGCTGATCGTCGACTACCCGCGGAGAGAGGACGAATTCGAAATGATGCAACGCTGGGGGCAAGTAACCCGTCAGCCGGAGCTAGATTCCATCTCCACAGGTGACGAGCTACTCGACATACGCGAACAAGTCGACCAGGTTCACGTTTCCGAGGAAATACAGGCATACATATTGAAGCTTGTGCGCGCCACTCGGCAGATGGCCTCCGGGGACGACCCCAACGAGCGCTACTTGTCCTATGGAGCTTCGCCGCGAGCATCGTTAAGCCTGTACCAAGCGGGAAGAGCCCTCGCTTGGCTCCGTCAAATAGACCATGTCACGCCATCGATCATCAAGGAAATTTTCCTCGATGCCATGAGGCACAGAGTTGGGCTAACCTACGAAGCCGAAGCCGAAGAGATCACGGCCGATGATGCGTTGAAAATCATCTTGGATCGCACTTCGCTTCCGCCAACGCCCTCAGCTATCTAGGACTCCTTCATAGAAATGGGAAAAGAGGATCACAAGATTTCGGATACTTTCGAAAATCTTTCCGCTTCTCTAGCCATGCTTCGCAAGCTGGAATGGCGAGTCAGGCATGCCGTCGAAAGCGTTCTCAGCGGTGAATACAAGTCTTCCTTTCGCGGGAAAGGCATGGAGTTCGACCAAGTCGTGAAGTACGAATACGGCGACGATGTCAGAGATATCGATTGGAACGTGACCGCCCGGCTTGGCGATCCCTACGTAAAACGCTATGTTGAGGAACGTGAAGTCACCTTGCTCCTTCTTTTCGAAGATCGGCCTTCCCTTCAGTTCGGATCTGGAGAGCGTTCGAAACGCGAAGCCCTGTTGGAACTTTCTAGCTTGCTTATGCTACTGAGCGCCGTTAACGGGGACCGAGTGTCGCTAATCTACGCTTCTCCCGAAGGATATCAATTCACGAAAAGCGCTTCAGGACGAGGACGCGTCATGCACACGGCAGCCACTCTGCTGGGCAAACCACCCCCCAACGCCCTCGGATCCCAAAAAGCCCAAGTCCCTTGGAAGTATCTACTCAGAGCAGCGCCTCGGCATAGCGTGTTCGTCTGGCTAAGCGATTTTCCGGCTCGCGGAAAACCGGAAGGCTGGAATGCCCTCAAAAAGCGCTATCAGCCCGTCGGCTTTCGGATCGAGGATCCCTGGGAGAGGGAACTCCCAAAAAACGGCGAGCAATCCGTCTTTGATCCCGTTTCGGGCCAATTATTCAATCTGAGCGGTAAATCGAGCTCTCAGCGAGCCGCCCACGAAAAATGGAAGCTCGAGCGCGACAAAGATTTCCGGGAACTTTTTCCCGTCGATTCTGATCGCTTAACCCTACAAGCAGGAGAAGACGCTCTAGATGCCATAGTCAGGCTATTTCATAAGCGTACCCTCCGCTACGGACGCAGCTGATATTTCTTTCCCTATGGACGCATTCAATCTCGTGGATCCCTGGTGGCTTCTCGCCTTGCTCGCGCTTCCCCTGATTGCCGCCCTTCGCAATCGCCGAGCATCCGCTGCCCTGGTCATGCCATTCGCTGGCGAATGGCGCAGATCCCTTTTCGCGGGCGGATCCAGAATGGCCTCATTTTTCGCCTTCATTGGCGCCGCTCTAATTATCCTTTCGCTAGCCCGTCCGCAAGTACTCGACTTCGAACGCCAGACGAAAAGCAAAGGCTATGATATTATGCTGGTTCTCGACCTATCCAGCTCTATGCTATACGAGGATTACAAGGACGGGATGAAACGAATAAACCGGCTTCAAGCGGTAAAACCGGTCCTAAGCGCCTTTATAAACAAGCGGGAAAACGATCGCATAGGACTAGTCGCCTTCGCCGGTCGAGCCTATACCGTCGCCCCCTTGACTTTCGATCACAACTGGCTCTCTAGGCAAACCAGCCGGCTTTCCATTGGGCTAATTGAAGACGGAACGGCTATCGGCGATGCTATCGGCGTAGCCATTTCCCGACTACAAGAAGGCACTAAGGAACGCTCTGGCGAACGCGAGGGGGCCTTTGCCATCTTGCTAACCGATGGCGCCAACACGGCTGGATCCATCGA
This sequence comes from Verrucomicrobiota bacterium, assembly GCA_036166175.1. Taxonomy (GTDB): domain Bacteria; phylum Verrucomicrobiota; class Verrucomicrobiia; order Opitutales; family Opitutaceae; genus Pelagisphaera. Next base: position 4,588 of record JAYZHU010000155.1, read on the forward strand.
GCCCATAGCCGCGGCCGAGCTAGCCTCGGAAAACGCGATTCGCGTCTACACAATCGGAGCGGGACGCGACGGATTCGTTTCTATGCCCCGATTGAATGCCACAGGGGAACGCATCGGCACGGTCCGCGTGCCCTCCCAAACAGACGAGCCCACATTGAAAGAAATCGCCCGCATAACGGGAGGCGAATTCCATCGGGCCGACAATTCTAATACAATAAAAGCGGCTTTCGACTCGATCGACCAGGAGAGTAAAATCGAATTCGAATCCCAACAATACAGCATTACCACAGAACTGTTTCCCTACTTTTCCGTAGCGGCGAGCGCCATGCTTCTCATCTCTCTAGGACTTGGAGCCCTAAACCGGAAGGAGGCCCTCGGATGACATTCGGACAAGAGCTTTTCCTGTTCGGACTCATTGCTCCAATTGTCGGTATGCTTTGGATCCTAGTATTCAAAAAAAGGGTATCCGCATCCATGCGGATGCCAAAAGCCAAGCGCGTCCGGGCTACCTTCGCCGGCGTCGCTGAAGTAGAGTCTCGCCTGGCCCAACCTTCAAAGTGGCTCTTTCTAATCGGGTTGGCGTTTGTCATTATCGCCCTCGCCCGTCCGCGTTGGGGAGAAGTCTACGCTGAAGTATTTCAGCGTTCTCGCGAAGTGATTATCGCAATGGATCTGTCGAAAAGCATGCTCGCCGAAGACATTAAGCCCAACCGGCTTGAGCGGGCTAAACTCGTAGTGGAAAGTCTGCTGGACAACCTCCAAGGTGAAAGCGTCGGCTTAGTCGTTTTTGCGGGAACGGCTTTTCTGCAAAGCCCCATGAGTCCTGACTACCAAATCCTAAGAGGCTTTCTCAAAGACTTGAATCCGGATTTCATTCCTCAAGGCGGCACCAACTACGATGCCATGCTGGAAACGGCTCTGGACTCATTCAAGCAATCGGATAGCCAAGCGGATCGCTTCATGATCGTAATAAGCGATGGCGAGAGTCTGGACAATTCCTGGTCCCAGCATGTAGAGGCTCTTGAGGCCCAAAACGCCCGGGCCATTTGCTTGGGATTCGGAACCACCGAAGGAGGTCTCATTCCCGATGGACAAGGAGGCTACCACAAAGATTCAGCCGGAGCCGTTGTTCTTACGCAATTGGAAGCAGAGACTTTGAAATCGCTAGCCAGTCAAACGGGTGGCGTATTTCGCGAGGCTAACGTATGGGTCGATCTCGCCACATTGATCGAAGAGACGGTTAAGCGAGGAACGACCGGAGAAACCGGAAGCCTGTCTCAATCCACTCACATCGAGAGGTATCAGATCTTCCTGGCTCCGGGCTTGCTCCTGATTTTGATTTCATTGTATCGAGAATTTCCCTTCACTCCTAAACCAAGGTTCATTCAACAACGAAAAGCGGTAGCGAGATGATTCCCGTACCCAGATATTCAAAGACTAGAAGCGAATTTCTGCTGATCTTGTTATTATTCGTCTGCATCGCCGTTTCCCGGCTATCCCTAGCTCAATTGGGTTCCCAACCCCCGCTAGCAACCGATAATGGCGAACCCGAGGGACCCACAATCGGAGAGGTTATCGCGTCTATTGCGGAAAAGCCATCGCGAGAACCTAGCGACTTCGAGCAATTAGCCCAGATGACCTTACAAATCGGTCAAACGGCGCTGCAGCAAGGCCAAAAGATTCCCGATCCTTCGATTTGGGACGGGATCCATGCAGTAGATGCTGGAGCAGCAATCGCTCCGACGCACGCGGATTGGAACAGTCTCCGGACCGAACTAGAAAAGCTACTTGAAGAGCCGCCCCAACAAGAGGACCAAAGCCAACAAGAGGACCAAGAACAGCAGCAAGAGCAAAATTCAGACGAACAGGAATCCGAGAACAACGAGCAAAGCGATTCGAACAATCAAGACTCTGAGCAAGGGGATCACCAGGAATCAAGCGACCAACAGAATTCCGAAGAAAATGGGGACCAGGAAAACTCCCAACAAGAGCAGCAAGAGCAAAACGGATCCGAGCAACAACAGCAGAACGGCAATGAAGCCGGTCAGCAGAGCCAGCAGCAGGAACGTATTGGCGACATGGATGATTCCGCGGAATCGCCCGAGCTCGACCAAGAACGGTCTCAACAAGCCAAACAAGAAACTCGGGAAGTCGGTGGAGAACCGTCAGAGCAGACTCCTCGTTCGGCGAAGCAAGCTATGACCTTGCAGCAACTCGAGCAGCTTAAGCAGCAAGACAAGCCTGGAGCCCTCCACATGCTTCTCCAAAATGCTGAGCGGTCCGACAAACCAGCCGACCGCAAACCTCAAAAAGACTGGTAATGCCTAAGGCCTATCCCAAATTCAAATACGCGTTTTGGTCCGTCTTGGTCTGGTCTTTGGGACTGGCTTTCGCTTCCGGACAGCAGGTTTATTGGTCACCCAGCTCAGGCACTCTTCAGCAGGGAAAAGCCAACCGGCTCCAGCTTCACTTTGAAGGCTGCTCACCAGCGGGCAATGTCGATTTGCCTTATACGCCAAACGTCGACTTTACCCGAGTTGGACAGAGCAGCTCCATGAACATATTCAATTCGCGAGTAGTGCAAAAGCTGATCGTCGAGTACCAAGTATCACCCACGGCCCAGGGCGAGCTGACAATTCCTGAGTTTACCGTGGATACAGATCAAGGAACCTTGAACATTCCAGCTGCCAAATTCGATGTTACTGAAGCTACCGTTGGGAACACCGGAATGCGTCCGGAAGATATTTTCAAGAGCGAGCTAAGCGCTATAGAAGATTCGATTTACGAAGGGGAGATTTTCACTCTGCGCTACGTGTTAGGAGTCCGGCAAGACTATCAGAATCGCCTCAATGACATCTCCCAGCCTCAGTGGAACCCGGTGGGTTTGGTTACAAAAGGCTTCGAAAACCATCG
>JAYZHU010000156.1:0-5659 GCA_036166175.1 Verrucomicrobiota bacterium
ACAGCGAGAGATCCCCTTATCCGAGCCGAACCTGTTGGCGTTGTTGACCCAGAGGTTTCATTGATTTCTTTCTGGAATGAGGAAACGCCCGTCGCCGTCCTCAGCTATTTTGCTACGCATCCGCAAAGCTACTACAGAACGGGCATTCCGAGCCCGGACTTTCCAGGGATCGCCCGGTTCCTTCGAGGCCAAGGACAACCGAAAGCCTTGCATGTCCATTTTAACGGAGCCAGTGGAAACATCGGGGCCGGCAAGTACAATGATGGCAACACGGAGAATCGCGTCCTGCTAGCCCAAAGATTGGCTGATGGGATGCTTGCCGCATGGGAGGGCACGACGAAATTCTCCCTCACCGCATCGAAGGTGGATTGGAAATCCGAGCCAGTTGCCCTCCCTCTCGCCAAGCACTTGAACGAGAAAGCCCTGCTGGCGAAGATCGATACGAAATCTTCCGATGGCTACGAAGCCATCACTCAGCTCGCTTATCTCCGCCGGGTGAACTCCGGGCACAAGATCGATATCGCCTGCCTAAGTATCGGCGACGCTCGAGTCCTCCACATGCCGGGCGAACTTTTCGTGGAATATCAATTGGCCGCCAAGGCCATGCGTCCCGATCTGCAAGTCGCAATGGCTGCTTACGGTGATTATGGCACTGCCTACATCGGTACCGAAATTTCTTATTCAGAAGGCGGGTACGAAACTAGCAAGCGAGCCACTAATGTTGGTCCGGAATCCGAAGCTGTCCTTACAAGCATAATGCGACATTTGCTGGATGCCAACTAGGGGCCTTATCAATCCAACCTATCCTAACTATTTTCGAATTCAAATTCTTGCTTATCATAAATGCTACGATCTCTCTTTTTACTCAATCTATTTCTGAACGGCTTCATAGCCGCGGCTCAAACGGTAGGGTCGACTTTCGAAGAAGCCACACTCCAGGGAAAGCAGCGTTCCAGCTATTTGAACCAGAGGATTAACTCCGTATCCAGCGAAGCGCCACAAGCCAATTTGGAAGCGTTTAATGAGGAGATAGAACCACTTCTAGAAAAGACCTGCTACCCCTGCCACGGGCCCAATAAGCAAAAAGGGGATTTTCGAATCGATACGCTCAACCCGAACTTAGTCGAAGGGGGCGACGAACTCTGGTGGCTCGATGTTATGGACGTGGTCACCAATGGCGAAATGCCGCCAGACGACGCCGATGTATCTATCGCGGATGAAGAACGCGGGGTCATCGTCGATTGGCTAACTGATGAAGTTCACGTGGCTTCGCAACTGCGACGAAGCGAGCACGGCCACTCGTCGTTCCGGCGCATGACGCGCTATGAATACAACTACGCGCTACAAGATCTGTTGGGACTCCCCTACGATTTCGCCAAGAACCTACCCCCGGAAACCGCATCCGAAGACGGCTTCGAAAACAGCTCGGAGATGCTGCAAATGTCGGTAAAGCAATTCGAGAAGTACAGGGAACTGGGCCGCAGTGCCTTGGAGAAGGCGACCGTGCGCGGCGAACGCCCAGAAATGGTCTTCTATGGAATCACTATGGACGAGTCCATGGCTAAGCGGAAGGATCAGATGGCTGATACCCTTAATCGGAGAATTCAGAATGGGCAGCTTCCCCAGGAAGAGTTCGAAAACGAACTGGAAAAGCAAACCCAGCGTGAGGCTCGAAACACGAGCCAATCCCACTATCTCGATATGGAAACCGGCGAAGGCTTCCGGGCGGGCTACCGATATCACGGAGCCAAACAGGCTCACGCTCCAAGCCCGACGCTGCCTAAAGTTCCACCGGCATCGAGTAATGTGGTCATCGTTCCCGCCCAGCAGGAAATCAAGTTCGATCTGGGGGACTGGCTTCCGGACACGGGCGATCTACGGGTGCGAGTCCGGGCCTCGAGGACCTCTTCTGCGGACGATAGCTATCCCAGCTTGAGATTGTTTTTCGGTTTTCAAGCGAGCAATAACTCGGAAGGAATTCGGCGTATCGGAAATCGGGATATGCCTATCAAAGCCCCTCCCGGCGAGCCCCAGTTTTACGAGTGGACTATTCCGCTCGGCGAAACGCCTAGAAATCTATTCCGAGGTATTCAAAAAATGGGGGAGATCCCCAATCCCACGGAATTTCTGGAATTCCAGAATGTCCACCAAGATACTTCGAAAGGTTCTACCGCCGCGGTGCAAATCGACTACGTTGAGGTCATAACCCCAGTCTATAAACAATGGCCACCAGAATCGCATACGCGGATATTCATCGATAGCGGTGACGAGAACGATGAAACCCGATATGCTCGCAAAGTCTTGCACGCTTTCATGCCAAGGGCTTGGCGCCGACCTGTCAGCGATTCGGAGATCGAGCAAAAGCTCAAGCTCTTCAGAGCCCTTCGTCCAGCAAGCGACGACTTTCAGGAAGCCATGATCGAGACCCTGGCCGGAGTGATTTCATCGCCCAAGTTCCTCTATCTCGTTCAACAGGATTCCGTCGATTACAAATCCGTGCCGATGCGGCTGAGCGAATACGAATTGGCGACCCGGCTCTCCATGTTTCTCTGGTCGAGTGTGCCCGACCAGGAACTACAGAACTTGGCCAAAAAGGGGAAATTGAGCGATCCCTCCGTTCTGGCTCGGCAAACGAAACGCCTCCTAGCCGATCCCCGATCCAGGCGATTCGCCAAGCACTTTACCCGCCAGTGGCTAGGCATGCAATTGCTGGACTACTTGGATGTCGACAAAGAGGTCTACGAGGATTTCGACCCCTACTTAAAGGAAGCGATGCAGACCGAGTCCATCGCTCTGTTCGAGGAGGCATTGCGCGAAAACCGAAGCGTGCTTGAATTTATCCACGCCGACTACGTCATTGTTAACGAGCGACTTGCCCAGCATTACGGCATTTCAGACGTATACGGTACCGACTTCCAAAAAGTGGACCTCCCTCCGGGAGACGTGAGAGGCGGGCTCCTTACGCAACCGGGCTTGCTAGCCATGAATTCGGATGGCAAAGACTCCCACCCGCTCAAACGAGGTATCTGGCTCCTCGAAAGCCTGCTCAACGATCCGCCACCGCCACCCCCCGCAGCGGTTCCAGAGATCGACCTGAGCGATCCGGAAATCCTGAAGATGACCCTCAAGGAGCGAATGGAAGACCATAGAAACGACCCGGCTTGCTATTCCTGCCATGCCAAGATCGACCCTTGGGGAATCGCCTTCGAGAATTTCGACGCCACCGGTAGTTGGCGGGACAACATTGACGGAAAACTCGTGGATGCCTCGGCCATGCTCTTCAACAAGCAAGAATTGAACGGCATCGATGGCTTAAAACGCTTTCTCCTAGAAAACCGGCAGGACCAGTTCTGCCGGGCTATCACCTACAAACTAGCCACTTACGCCTTAGGGCGGCCCATTAGCTTCGCCGACAGGGCGAGCATCGATGACCTCGCCGCTAGGCTCCGTAACAAAGGAGATGGACTTACGGACCTCGTCTCCCTTATCGTGAGCAGCGATCTTTTTCTAACGAAATAGTCGATTCTTAGCCCGACTACTGGAATAACCAGTCCCAGAGATCCATCCAGAAACCATCATGAGCACCAAACTTTCCACTCTCGACCGTCGAAAATTCCTTCGAGGCCTTGGCGGATTCGCCCTGGCCCTGCCCGTTTTAGAGACCTTTTCGCTAGGAGACCAGGCTGCTCGGCCATCGAACAAGAAACGCTTCGCCGCCTTCTACATGCCCGACGGCGTGCCCATGCCGCTAAAGGAAGACCCCTCCTTCGAAGACTGGAGCTGGTTTCCTCACGGCAGAGGGGAAGACTACACCTTCACCAAATGCCTCGATCCCCTCGAACCCCTACGCGATGAGATCACCATCTTCGGAGGTCTTTCCAATCCAGCTGTCCGAGGCGTGCACGGCCACTCGAACGCCGACCAATTTCTAACCGGTGCCAATACTGGGGACTACGGCGACTATCAAAACACCATTTCTCTCGATCAGGTCTTCGCCGCCAAGGAAGGGGAACATACCCGCTACTCGTCGCTCGTATTGTCCACGGACGGAGGCACCGGATCGCAACGCGGGGCCCATACCATTTCCTTCAATGAGGCTGGGCGCCCCATTCCAGCCGAGCACAAGCCGAAGCACATCTTCGACATGCTTTTCGTCAAAAGCAGCAAAGATGCCGCCAAGCGGCTGGCCATGAGCAAGTCCGCCCTGGATGACCTGATGGCCGACGCTCGCTCGCTCAAGAGACAGCTTTCCACCAACGATCAGGAACGACTCCAGGAATACTTGGACTCCGTCCGCGATACGGAAATAAAGATCGAGAAGGCCAAACGCTGGCTAGATATTCCTTTGCCCCAGGTGGATGTCGATCACCTCAAGCTCGATATTACGCCAGAGGATCCCCGGATCTATCTGCAAACCATGTACGAGTTGATCTACCTGGCCCTCAAGACGGACTCCACTCGCACGGTGACCTACCAACTTGGTCGCGAAAACGGAGTCGGCGTCAGCGACTACCTGGCCCGAGCAGTCGGATTCAACCTCACCCACCAGCTCAGCCACAAGACCAAGGAGCCGGACGGATACAAGAACTTCGGCACTTACTGCAATTTCCTCAGCGAGGAATATGGCCGCTTCCTGACTAAACTGAAGGCCACACCCGAAGTCGGTGGCACCGGCAACATGCTGGACAACACGGTCCTCTTATTCGGATCGGCCTCCAGCGCTTTCCATCTATCGCGAAACTATCCCCTGATTCTTGCTGGTGGCAAAAACATGGGCTTCCAGCACGGGCAGTATCTCAAGTACGGATCCGGCAACGAAGACAACCAAGCCACTTCTGGGATTCGCAGCGATGTTGGCTGGCGCGGAGAAATGACCTTCCAAGAGCTTCCACTTTCAGATCTCTACTTGAGCATCCTTCACAAGCTCGGAGTCGAGACTAATAGCTTCGGCGGCAGCTCGCGCGCACTCCCTGGAGTGTGATTGGGTCTTCAGATATCCTTTTAGATAGCGTGAGACGTCCTCGGCTCGTGGACAGGTCCTATACGCCCAAATACCTATCAATTTAACATCAAATACGAAATAGAATGAAGATTTCCATAACCCTTTCTACTATCCTTTTTGTCAGTGCAATTCTCGCTAAAGCTGAATCGCTAGAAATCAGCACCCAATCTGACTGGGAACGGACGATCGCCTCATCCATGGGAATTGTTATCAAAGACGGACTGGCATCCCCTACTGGAAAATCGGGTAATCTAAAAACCAAGATCCAGAAATTCGATACAAAACGCTCCGTTGGTTCCTTGACGATTACCCAATCACCCATTTGGCAAAACTGGAATCCCATCGAAAACCTGGGCCCATCGAATCTGCAAGACGCCCCCGTTCTCTTAACATTAGGACCCGACGACTACTGGATATTCGGCCGCTACGGCACCGGTCAGCCGCGACCAAGACGCGGCGAGCAGCCAAAACCTCTACCTCCCTTCGATCCTGAGCCAGCTACCCTAGAGGGCTTCGACATTCCGCTGCAAAACACCCGCTTCCCCAAACAGTTTGATGCTCCCGGTGGACTCAAACCAGGCAAACGAGGCTATCATGCTTGGCAGAGTCGTGACATGAAAAATTGGGTACACCATGGACCGGTGACTGAGGAATTTT
>JAYZHU010000157.1:0-8446 GCA_036166175.1 Verrucomicrobiota bacterium
CGTCGGATCGATCAAAAATGCCCAGGCAAGGGAACTGATTGACCAGCAGACCGTTGCGAAGTCCTGACACCCATCTAAATTACCGTTCCCAATGAATCCGAATTCCACAACACCCTTTGAAGAAAGTTTAGCCTCTCGCCAAGAAACCGCATTTCTGGGCTACCCTGCCTCTCAAGATCTGATTTCGAAAGCGGGCGCGGAGAACGGTTCGGAACAAAGCCCAAAGGCTTCAGAGTTCCAGAGGACGACTGAAAAGCCATCGAATCGCATTCAATCGCGATCAGCTGGCCCGGTCCTGCTTGGTCTTGACCTGGGAACAAGCCGAACCCGCGTGCAAGTCCTATCGGACGAGACCGCCAAACCTTTGTATGTTGAAGAAGTTCCGACCGTAGTCGGTTACGCTCGTCCTGGCATTCTTCCAGGCGTTCTTCCCGGGAATCGGGGCGAGTTCTTCGGAGAAGAGGCATTAGCTCACAAGCTTCATCTCAATTTGGTCTACCCGCTGCAGAATGGAGTGATCACGAATCTGGATGCCGCCAGAGCCTTTCTTAATCATATCGCGGAGGGTGCCGGAACAGGCCAAAACGTCGAACTTCGAGCCGTCATTGGCATGCCTTCCCAAGCCGGAGAAAAGGCGAGAGAGGACATTCGGCTAGCGTCCACCGGAATTTTCGACCGAGTCATCCTAATTCCCCAACCCTTTTTGGCTGCACTCGGATCGCGTCAAGCGACGGATAGAATCGACGCCATAGCGAATTCGCTTTTCGTGGACATAGGAGCTGGCTCGACCGATATCTGCATTATCCAGGGGCGCTACCCTTCTGATGACGATCAACTGACTCTCAATTTTGCTGGAGATCAGGTGGATGAGATTATTCAGGAAGCAATTCTCTCTAGATACCCAGATTGCGGAATCTCGATCCCTCGATGCCGGGATATCAAAGAGCGCAATTCTTTTGTAAGTGGATCTCGAGATGCTGTGAAGGCTCCCGTGATAATTCGCGGCAGGCTCAGGAGTCTAGAAGTCGCCGACGCGATCGATCGCGGCTGCACGGAATTGCTCAAAACCGTTTTTCAAGGAACGGAACTTCTAATAGAAAGGGCAGACCCCGATAGTATCCCGGATCTCTTGCGGAACATTTTTATCACAGGAGGCGGCAGCCGCATACCCGGCTTCTCTAATGGCCTCAAAAGCTTGCTCGAGGAAGCCGGTTTCGAAGGATGCCGGGTCATCGAGGCAGGAACCGACTATGGGGACCTCGTAGCGCTGGGAGCATCAGTCGCGGCTCGGCAAGCAGAGGAGCGACAGTGGCAGAATCTTTTACGTTAGTGTAATTACAGGTGATATAACCCTAGGGGTAGGTTTTTTAGTAAAAGCACTTTGTGGTGCAGGAATAGGATGGCGGGCTCCGGATTAACCGGGGCCCGTCTTCTCTTTTTCAAGTCGGACTAGGTGCACTTCCCACCTAACCGACCCATCGGAAATACCCCAATTCGAGCGATTCGCCCTAAGACAATTGCGGCAAAAGCCTCCATTCGATTGAGTTCTCGAGGATTTGCTACTTAAGAAAAATACCCCGCGTCCGTAGTTCTAGGGAGCAACAGGAAGTACAAATACATGAAAAGCGTCGTAATTATAGAAGATCAAACTGCAATCAGAGAAATGGTTTCCGAATTCATTTCGATTCTGCCGGGCTATGAAATTGTGGGATCCTTCGGCAACGGCGAGGAAGGTCTGCAGGGATGCATCAAGCTAAAGCCGGACACCGTCATTCTCGATGTCGGTCTCCCTGAGCTCAGCGGCACCGAAGTTCTTCGCGGACTGACGTTGCATGTGCCTAGTATAAAGGTGCTTATTTTCTCTGGAAAAGCTAGCTCCGCAAACATTCGGGAACTCCTGTCCGCTGGGGCTCAAGGATATGTCGACAAGATGGACGGTTTCGACGAATTCAAGAAAGCACTAGACATCATTTCTGGGGGCGGAACCTTTATAGGCCCCAAAATGGCAAGCATTATGCGCTCCTTGATTCTCAATCCCGATTCCAGCTCTAGCGAGATCCCCCTCTCCGATCGCGAAAAGCAGATCCTGCAACTCGTCGCCGAAAGCTACTCTACAAAGGAGATCGCAGCGCGCCTCAACATATCCGTCCGCACGGTAGACAATCACCGGACGAATATCATGAGGAAGCTCAATCTCCACGATGTCGCCGCGCTGACGCGCTACGCGATAAAGAACGAGCTTATTTCGCTAGCCTAAACTGCAAGTCCTATTCCAACAGAATCACAGCCATTTTTTCCTGTCCTAATTCCGTCGGGATTAGGTTAGACATTTTCCAGGAAATCGCGGATCGAAAATTTCTCCTTCCGCGATTTCGGGCTGAAAGGACTCAGCCCTCGCAACAATCAGTAAATCCATGGATCGTAAACAACCAGAGGCTTCTGGCGGTTCGCGCCCAAGCGGCAGCGACTCTCAGGCCAATCAATTCCCCGTATCCTCTCACTCACGAGACACTGCAGACACGGAGCTCCTGCCTGGTGGTGACTCATCTAGCAGCCCGTCGCCCAGAAAGCAATTAGACCTGCCCCTACTGAACTGGGATCTCTTCCGGGACTTTAGCCTATCCAGCGAAAATGCTGCTTATACGCTTCATGATGGATTTGGTCGCTTCCTCGATGCTACCGGTGAATCGAGATCCATCTGGAATCAGCGGAACGGTGACCTTACAAAGGGAAGCATATTCGATCTCGTTGAGGATCCCTCCACCTTCAAGGCCTGGTTTACTCGTTCGGATCTTCCCCAAAACCAAGAGGAGGCGACTATAAAAACGATTCGGCAAAAAGGTCCGTCGAAACAGATCCGCCTTAAACGCATCCCACTTTTCGTAGGGGTCCACCCGGAACAGACGCGGATCGTCCTGAAAGCGGTAGAATCCCCGAGTTCGAAATCGGAAGCTGAGGCGACTGAAACTGATCGAATTTTAAGATTCAGTTGCTCAAGCAAAGGATGCTTGGAAAGCGCCAATGCTGTCTTCACTTCGCTTTTCGGTTTAGGTGAATCCAATTTACAATCGGTAAATATTGCCGATATCGTTCACCCAGACGATGTGGATCAAATTTCCGAATACCTTTCAAATGAGGGTCCATCGGAGGAGGAGGATTTCCTGCAAATAAGGTTCAACTTCGGGGGGAAACTCGAGCACAGTTTTGTTTTACATGCCCGGCCCACTTCAATCGGACACGTCTTTACAGGTATCGACATCACTTTTTCCGAGATCGGAACTAAACGGATTATCGACAAGCTGAACAACGCCTTGCCCGGCTATTCCATCGCTGTCCTCGGCAATCCCTCAGAGAATTCTCCATTTATTGATTCCAATCTCCTCTGGGAAATCGAAACAGGCTATTCTCAGCAAGAATTCATCCGCAAATCGTTTTCCGATCTACGAGGAGAGGCTACAGATGAAGATACCGCCGACTACGTATCATCCTGTATCGAGGGAAGCTCGATTTGCGAAAAGGAAATCTTTCTGTATCGGAAAAATAGCGAGGGTTTCTGGGTCAAAGCGCGTGTCCTCCCCTTGCGTAACAGCGATGGCGCACTGCGAGGCTCGGCCATAGTGCTGGAGAACATAACTCGTGAAAGAGAAGCTCAAAGCATAGCTATGCAGCAGGAAAGCCTCCGCTCTCTTGGCCAGATGGCTAGCGGAATCGCCCACGACTTCAACAACCTGCTCGCTCCCATTCTCGGCTTCTCCGAACTCCTCTTGAAAATGCCAGAAGAAGGTCGGGATAACCAGAAGCTGGTATCTTTCCTGGAAAAAATCAAAGCAGCTGCTCAGGATGGGGCGGCCGTCGTTAACCGACTGAGAGAATTCTATAGTTCCCAGAATCACGAAATCGAAGTGGCAGTCGATATCGACCCTCATTCACTTGCCCAGCAGGTCAAAGACCTGACCCAACATCGATGGAAAAGCCAAGCGGAAGCGAGAGGCGTGGATATCGCATTCGTAACCAAGATCGATACAAATAAGTACCTCCACGGGAATGAATCAGAAATCCGACAGGCGCTTTCCAATATCGTCCTGAATGCCGCAGACGCAATTGAGAGTGATGGATCGATAAACGTTTCTATCCAGGACTATGAAGGCCAAATTCGCATACAAATATCAGATACTGGGAAAGGGATGTCGGAAAGCGAAATACTCAAGTGCCAAAATCCCTTTTACTCCACCAAAGGAAAGTCCGGGACTGGACTCGGGCTCTCGATTGTATCCCATATTGTTGAACGCCATGGAGGTCAATTCCAGATCGAATCCGATAAAGGAGTTGGCTCCAAGGTTATCATACTGCTTCCAGCAAAAGAAGCTGCCAAACCCGCTTCGCCCACTTCTCTTGCCGATAAGCGTACTCGACCCTTGCGTGTAATGCTGGTTGATGATGAAGACGTACTTCTGGAAGTCATCTCAGAATTGCTAGGCAATGGCGGCCACGAGGTTGACAATTTTGAGTCCGCCGAAGCTGCCCTAAACGCTTTCGGATCAAAACCCTACGACCTCGTCATCACGGACCGGGCCATGCCCAATATGACTGGCGACGCCCTCGCGAAAAAGATAAAGACACAAAGCCCTGATACGCCGATCATTATGGTAACCGGCTTTGGCGACATTGTCGACTCTTCGGAAAACCCACCCAAACACGTGGATCTCGTCCTGGCAAAGCCGGTTCCTTTGAACACGCTTAACCAGCGAATTTTCGAACTGTTAGATCAAGAGCGGAACTAAGCAGACTTTCTCATTTAAAATACTGCCGCTGCTTTTCGCTGGTCGGGAGTTCGCATCGCTCCATTACCTTCAAGAGATCCTCCCAAGCTGCTCGTTTGTCACGCTTGCTGTCATTGCGAAGCAAATACGATGGATGATACGTTGGAATTAAAGGCGTGTTTGCGAATTCATGCCAAACTCCTTTCACTTCCTTCAAGCTTCTGACCGAATCAAATCCCAGTAGCCCTTTGGCAGCGGTCGCCCCTAAAGCTACGATCAATTTTGGTTTTACTATCTCTATTTGCCCGATCAGGTAAGGGAGGCAGAAGTTCATTTCTTCTCGCGTCGGTGGTCTGTTGCCAATCCGGGTGGGAAGACTCGGACGCCAATTCATGATGTTTCCGATGTAGACCTGCTCTCGTTCCAAACCCATCGCTTTGATCATCTTGTTCAGCAATTGGCCCGCTTTACCTACGAATGGTTCGCCTTGCTCCTCCTCATCTCCTCCCGGCGCCTCGCCGCAAAAGAATATGTCCGCGTTCAGATTGCCTACGCCAAATACGGTCTTGTAGTCTTTCCGCGTATGCTTCCGGCAAGCAGGGCAATTCAAAACGATCTCCCTAAGAGCTTCCCAACGTTGAGCCTTGTCCCCTTCAGGAAGGGAAAACGCGGGCGGGGTGCCCAATGATGATCTGCCCAATGTCGATGCATTCGGCTTTTCGTCCACATCCTCTCTGGGTAAACGATCAAATTCCCCTGGCGAAGCGGAGCGAATTTTATCCGGTATTTCCACGGCAACCGACGAAGCAGCTTCGGGCGGGAAATCTACCTTCCTGCTTTTATCCTCAACCGCAGCATTCCTTAAAGACTGTAGCGTTTGATCGGATACATTGACGTAGGATACTCCCTCTTCCCGCAATCGTTTCAGTTCATCAACTATCGCTTCTAGCTCCGGTTTCATTTCGATCGATCTTGGTCCATTAGGATTTTCTCTGCATATTTAGCTAGTAAATCGAATTCCAGATTAACGGCTTCACCCTTTTCTCGATCTCCAAGATTCGTCATTTCCAAAGTGTGAGGAATAAGCCAAATGCTTATTGTTTGCCCAGAGACTTCCGCGATGGTGAGGGATATGCCATCAACCGCGATACAACCTTTATAGACCAGATACTTCCTGAACAGCTTAGGAACCTCGATTCTCAACAGCACGTCTCGCCCTTTGTGCCTGATCTCCTTGATCTTGCCAACACAGTCGACGTGACCGGTAACGAAATGGCCACCCAATCTTCCATCGTGCCTCAGGCTTCGCTCGAGATTTACCTTCGATCCCAAATCCACATCTTTCAAATTCGTAACGAGTCGCGTCTCTTCCAGCAAATCGAAGACAAGCGTATGCTTACTAGTCTCCGTAACCGACAAGCAGCAACCGTTGACAGCTATGCTGTCGCCAATCTGTACATCTTCAGAAACCAGTCTTCCTCTCAGCTTCAACCTCCAGCTTTCAGGCTGCGCGTGAAAACTCAATACTTCGCCGGTTTCTTCGACTAATCCTGTAAACATTTCGGCCTACTATTTCCGATCTACCGGATTGCGCAACGGATTTTCCCGATACTTTCGCAACCTTCACATATAAAAAGCCGGGGTCCGACAGTTCGGAACCCGGCTGAAAATCCGAATTGGGCGATGCTTTCTAAACTTTCGCCGGCACTTCGTAATCCTGACGATACTTCCGTTTTAGGAGCTTGTTAGCCTGAAGATAACCTTTACCGCCGACAAACTTTTCGGAACTGGCATCGAACTTCAGCTCGTTACCTATTTTCCAAAGTTCGCGAGACTGGTCCACGCTCCACTCTTCCAACTGGGCATGAAAACGGTCGTGGGCCTCTTCCAGCAATGAGTCTCTACCGGCAAACTTCGCGGCCGCTTTGCCATTCTCTTCTGCACCTTCCAAGTAGGAAATATTCCCCAGATGAGCGAGGCAGCTCGACTTGTAAGCGCTTTCCAGATGGGACGCCACATCCGCCTCGCTACGGCTATTGATCGCCCTGATGAAGGCTGGGAAATGATCGAACCCGCCATCGCCTTTGAATGCTTTGAGTTTCTTCCCATCATTGTCGTAAACGATTCCGCCTCCGCGTCCACCGCGGAATTCGCCTCCCTCGCAAGCGACAATAACTCCAACTCGGCTTCCCTTGAAATTCGGGGCGCTATTCAATTCAGGTTTCACCCAGAGGTTTCTCACTTCGAAGATAGCGGGAACACCGCCCCAATCAAAAGTTGTGATGCCCATGTTCGGAGTGTTTCCCGCATCGTTCCAACCGAATCTTCCTCCCACGGACTGGACTTTCAACGGATGATCCGGATCGCCAAGGATCCACCGCATTAGGTCAAGCTCGTGTGGACCTTGGTTCCCCAAGTCCCCATTGCCGGTGTTAAAATCCCAATGCCAATCATAGTGGAATCTCGGGCGATAAAGATCCTGATGCTCGGCGGGCCCAAGCCACATATCATAGTCCACCGACTCCGGCGGTACTAAAGGAGTATCAATCTTTCCGATGCTCTCGCGCTTCCGATAGCACAATCCACGTACCATCTTGATTTCGCCAATATTGCCAGCATGAATCCAAGGAAATGCTTCGTTCAAACCAACGTCGGAGCGGTTCTGGAACCCAGCTTGAACGATTCTGCCGTATTGTTCGGCAGCTTTGACCATTTGACGTCCTTCCCAGACACTGTGGCAAACTGGTTTCTCGACGTAAACATCCTTACCCGCTTGGCAGCCCCAAATGGTCTGCAAAGCGTGCCAATGATTAGGCGTGGTCAGAACGACTGCGTCGACGTCCTTTCGCTCGAGAAGCTTCCGATAATCCGTCTCTTGGCTGATGGTGACACCATACTCTTTGTCTACATCCGCAGCCCGTTCCGCCAGCACATCCGTGTCTACATCGCATAGGGCTACTAGGCGGGCTCCTTCCGTTCGAAAGACGTCCTCAATGAGGCTCTTTCCTCTTCCGCGAAGACCAACCACGGCGACCCGGATGTCTCCGTTAGCCGCTTTGGCCCATGAAGGGGTTATGGCGAAGGCGCTGGTAGCGAGAGCAGAGGCTTTGATGAATTTACGGCGGGATAACATAGATT
Source organism: Verrucomicrobiota bacterium (assembly GCA_036166175.1). Classification (GTDB taxonomy): domain Bacteria; phylum Verrucomicrobiota; class Verrucomicrobiia; order Opitutales; family Opitutaceae; genus Pelagisphaera. Next base: position 7,899 of record JAYZHU010000157.1, read on the forward strand.
TTCGAGATTAATTGCCGGTTTAGAAGCATAACTTACCGTCGGTGGCAATCGAAATCAGGCCGTCGCATCTAGCGATCGAGCCAAAGCAAATTTGATCTATCTCGCTGCTATCAGTTCCGAAAACTTTTCAAAACACCGATCCTGCAGTTCCCAATCTCTGAGGGCTAATTGCCGTTTGGCGATGGACGAGGCAGTACCACTGATCCAAAGCTGCCTCGAAACGCCTTCCATTTCTTCGGAGAGCAACGAATCAGTAAGATCGGGCGACCAGTGGAGATAGTCCAAGGCCAATGGGAGAATGATAGATCCCTCTTCGCTCACGGCAACCGCCAGCCCCTTTCTAACCTCCAGCCTGTGCAAGGGCCTTATCAACTGACTATAATTTCCAAAGACCGATACGATCTTTACCAACAGCAGCGCTTCCTCCCGGCTCTGAACCTCCAACAATAGTCGGACGAGCTCTAGTCTTCCCTCCACATCGAGCGCCTCTAAGGTTAAAACGAGTTCCGTCTTTTCTGTGAGCGTGTAGTGGTCGAGATCGTTGAAAA
>JAYZHU010000158.1:0-6077 GCA_036166175.1 Verrucomicrobiota bacterium
ACCGGTGCCCACTCCCGGCAATTCCCGCGAGTACTATGTCGACCAAACGATTATCGAAAACGGGAGGACCATTGGGCCCGTCGACGCCTACGCCACCGATAACTATACCGATCGAGCCATCGAGTTCATTAAGGGGCATCATCGAAGCGTTGATAAGCCCTGGTATTTGTGGCTTTGCTACACCGGAATCCACGGTCCTTTCACTCCGGCAGATCGGCATCTCGATGCGTACGAAGGCGTAGAAATCCCCGAACCCAAGGACCTTTACCCTCCACGGCCCGGGAAACCCGAATACAGCAGCTCCCGGGAAAACTGGAAGGCGGACGAGTTCGGGGTCCCCCGTTTAAACCAGGGAAACAGCCTTGGGGACACCCTCTACGATGCCACTCGTAAATACCATCAAGCGGCGATCTCCATCGACGAGAACATTGGCCGACTGATTCGAACGCTGAAATCCAGCGGGCAACTCGATAACACGCTTGTCGTCTACACGGCCGATCAAGGCTTCGCCTGGGGGCAGCACGGTTTCCGCCACAAGCTGGCTCCCTACGCCGCCAACATCCGCGTACCCTTCATCGTCTCTATGCCTGGAAAGATTCCAGAGGGAAAAGTGTGCCGCTCACCGGTCGGCGGTATCGATCTGGTCCCTACATTCTTCAACTACGCCAACATGGAATTGCCCTGGAAAATGGACGGGCGGAACATGCGAGACCTTCTGGAACGGCCCGATCAGAATTGGCAGCGGCCTGTCTTCCTAACCTACACCGGACGTTCCTATCGACCCGAAAATCAACGGACCCCCAGATTGGACGAAACTCCCAACTCCATCCCCTGGTATGGATTCGTGATCAAAGACCGGTTTAAGTATATACAAACCTTCCTGGAAGACGAAATTCCCGAGCTCTACCACATCGACAACGACCCCGACGAATTGCACAACTTAGCGCTTCTGCAGCAATACCGGGAAACGGTCATTGAGCATCAGGAACTACTCGAATCGGAACTCGAGCGAACCGGAGCCAGTTTTGCGAAAAACTTGCCATCCGTGCGCGGTCCCTAGCTTGCCGCGCAATCGCGAGATGAGCGATGGACAAACTGGCGAGCATCAGCATCGCCAGATCCTTCATTCCAAATGACGCGTCGGATCTTCTCATAAAATCCCACACTCAGTTTCCCGGCCGCTTTCCTCCATTTGTAGTTGGGCAGACATGAGCTCTCGCATCAGCTCGATTACATTCTTGAACTCGGGATGGTTCTTCAGGTTACGAAGCTCCAAGGAATCATTAAAGTGATCGTAGAGCTCCTCCGCCGCTAGCTCTTGCGAAGTTCAGTTGCGAGACGCCGATCACGGAAATCGCCACCAAGAGCGAGCTTGTCTTCTTCAACAATCGGTACACTTTGGCGAGATTATCCCAGAAGCTAAGCCCTAACTAAGCAAACAACCGCTCCACCGCTTCAGCCTTCACTAGCTCCCTGGGCTGATTGAGGTGATTATGGACGATAGTCTGGGGATCGATTCCCATAGCGTGATACACCGTCGCCAGAATCTCGGTTGGATGAACTGGATCTTCGGTGGGTGCCGAGCCGGTTTTGTCCGACTTGCCATGCACATAGCCGCGTTTGATACCGGCCCCACCGATGACGCTAGTGTAGCAATAAGGCCAGTGATCTCGACCATCCGCGCTATTGGAGTTGCCGGACGTAGAAACCCCTTTCTCAGGGCTGCGACCGAATTCGCCTATGGCCACCACCAGCGTATCGTCCAGCATGCCGCGATCGTCTAGGTCCTCGAATAAGGCACTGAGACCTTGATCCAGCATAGGTCCCGACTGGTTCTTCATGCGTTTGCTCAAGCCGACGTGATGGTCCCAGCTATGATTGTCGGAATTAGCTACCTTCGGCCAAACGACTTCCACAACCCGGGTTCCCGCCTCAACAAGCCGACGGGCCAATAGGCAGCTTTGCCCGAAAGTATTGCGCCCGTAACGGTCTCTGAGTTTCTCCTTCTCATTCTCGATGGCGAAAGCTTCCCGAGCCCTACCGCTTACCAGAAGGTTGAGCGCCTGGTCATAGAACTCATCGAGATTGTACTCCTCTACAGCCTTGTCGATAGTCGGCATTTGGGCATTGATCGACTCGCGTAGACTCGCTCGGCGCCGTAGTCTAACTGAGAATACATCCGGGCGAAGTTGCAGGTCGTCCACTCTGATATTGTCCAGCTTAGACATATTCATGTCGTCCCCTTCCGGGAAGAGATAATAGGGATCGAAGGCCTTGCCCAGAAATCCAGCTGTTCCGCCTTTATTGACTACATTCGACTCCTGAAGAGGCCGCGGCAGCATAACAAATGGAAGCATCGGCTCTTCGGTCGGTTTTAGCCGCGTGATGTTTGAGCCGAAGTTAGGGAAGTCTTTGGGATTCGGCGGTTCCAACTGGCCAGAAGGGCTCACTTTATCTGTTGTGTAGCCTGTCATAATCTGGTAGATTGCGGCCGTATGGTTGAAGAGCCCGTTGGGCGTGTAGCTCATCGATCGAATGGTCGTGAACTTGTCGTTGATCTTCGCCAAGCGAGGGATGATATCAGTGAAATTAACGCCGGGGATTTTAGTGGGGATATTCTTGAATTCCGACCGAACGTTGTCGGGCACCGTATCAGGTTCTTTGGGATCCCATAGGTCGAGGTGACTCGGGCCTCCTTGCAAATATACCATGATAACCGACTTCGCTTGGCCCCAGCCTTTTCGGTGAGCAAACTGGCTGCTGGCTGAAGCCGACTGGGCGCGTAGAATGTTGTTAAGCGACATTCCCAGCATTCCCGCTCCACCCACGCGGAGAAAATCGCGTCGGCTTTGGGGCAAATGGGAATCGCATAGATCTTTTCCTCTAGGTCCGGGTATTCTAAACATGGTTACAACGGTTCGCGGTGCTAATGGTTGAAAATGAAGGCCGCGTTATTAATCAACGCCCAAGTCAAATCCTGGGCAGCCGTTAACCGGCGATTAGCGGCTTGCTCGACAGAGTGTTGGACGTCCCTGCGGAGTTGAGTTAGTGACGGGTCAATTGGAACTTGCAGCTCTGCTTTAAACAAGGCGGCTTTCAAAGCCTCCATTTGGGGATCTTCCGGCACGGGGCGTTTCGCCGTGATCCAAGCAAAGCGCTTGCGGAGATACTCAGGCTGCTGCAATTTTACCCAGTCCAACACAGTCGACTTATCAGTTAAGCTCCGATCAACCTCCGACTTCGACAAGATCGACGCGATGGATTCTGACAAACCTCGCTCTAACGGAGCTTCTGAATCCGTTGTGTAAATACGAAACTTTCCTAAAGGGAATTCATTATCCGAATAACGACAGGTTATGGTGACAACGAGCGTTCCTTTTTCGCTATCGATTCTCAGTGGTTTATCTAACGCGAACCTCGCCCAATGCGTCTCTCGACCTCGATCGCCTATGGACCAGCCTTTGTCATCGCGATCCTTATCTTTATTGATGGACTTCAGCACATCGTAACCCGGTTCAGTAAAGTCCGCAACGGCGTCCACGAGCTTGAGATCCTTCGCTTTTTCGGAAGACTCTTCCGATCGGAAACCTACTTCAAATTCGGTGATCACAAATTTGCCGCTTTCGTGTAGCCCCGGCCCAAATCCAGGCAGGGATTCGTCGGTTAACGCTTCCAGCATCACGCCGGTAACGCCTCCCAAACCTAGAGGAATCTCTACCTTGTAAACCGCATTCACTTGTCCATCACCCGACGCTATAACGGAACCATCCTGCTGAATCGCCAACGACAATCGATCCCGCTCGGCCTCCGCCTTTCCTGGGATGCGAGGGGTCCACAGCGTTTTGAACCGCTTTGGCTCCAAAAACTCGATGGTCCTATCCCTAAGTGCCGGAAGCGTTCTGTCCTCGAACGCGCGCAATTCCGATTCTGCAAGAGCAATCCGATCGGCTCTCTCTTCTTGGGCAGCCTTTCGATTTCTTAAGTACTCTGGCTCATATGCTTCAATAGACTCCCCAGCTTGAGCTACGGCTGCCAATCGATCGCCTTCTAATCGCGCCTTGCGATAAACCCAGTCGCTCTCCGCTTGCGCCAGCCGATCTAGCAGACTTTGGTGATCACCTTCAATCTGACTCCAATTATCCAATACCAGCATAATTTCCCTATCGGCAGGCAATCGGTTTAAAACGCGAAGGTAGAGCTTCTCGATTAGGGTCCGATCATCGGTGACTGATCTGGCAAGTTCAGCGATGCGATTCTCGGGATCGCCAATAGCTTCCGCCACCGAAGGACCGCTAAGCAAAGACATCACGGCCCCCAATTGAACATCATTTTGTCGATCGCATTCGCAGGCGGACTCGCGGGCTGGTCGTCCAAGGTTAGCGAGAAAACCACTTTTCGTGTCCAAAGCGGCATCCGCAAGTTCTGCCGCTCGCATCCCGGGCTTCGCTCCAGGAATGTCTGGAATCGAACCGGTAACGGCGTGAACCGCGTCGTACAGCGCTTCGGCCGGCAATCGACGCGCCTTGGCATGGGAATAATTGATCGTGTCATCCTCATTGAAAGGATTGGTTTCGATGGAAAGCTGGTAGGTTCGGGAATTGCAAATTTCCCGCATCAACGTCCTAACATCGAAACCGGAATCTATGAAGGAATCCGTCAGGTAATCCATCAGTTCGGGATTCGTCGGGGGATTCCCCGCTCGTATATCATCGATAGGCTCTATCAATCCTGTTCCCGTAAGGTAACCCCAAATACGATTGGCATAGCTTTTGGCGAAGAACTGGTTGTCCTCCGCGGTCAGCCAAGCGGCTAATTCCTCCCGGCGCGAGGGGGTCTCGTCACCTCCAATCGGAGCGTTCGCGATCGCCGGATAAGGGAACTCTGGATCGGCGACTTTTCCAGTCACGATATTCACGATATCCCCTTCCAGCTTGTCTTCAATGATTTCGAAAAGCGGTTTGGCATTCTCTACCGCGCTTCCGCCAATGTTCTCCTTGGGAGCGTTTGTCTTATCCCGAGTGAGATCGACCTGGGAAAAGTAGGCGGCAGTCTGATAATAATTGTCCACATTCCATCGCTCGAAGGGATGGTCATGGCACTTGTTGCAATTGAACCGCGTTCCCAAAAACAAGTGAGTCGTATTTTCGACCAATTCTTCGGGCGTACGCAGGATCTTGTAATAAGACGCTGCTGGATTTTCTTTATTCGAACCTTTGGCAGTTAAGATGTCGTATACAAATTCATCATACGGCTTATTGCTTGCCACTTGAGCCCTAATCCAGTCTCGAAACAAGGAGGCTCCCTCTTTTCCGAGAAACTTCGAATTTACTTGCAGCAAATCCGCCCACTTATTGCTCCAGTTTTCAATAAACTCCTTCGATCCAATCAAAGCGTCGATCGTTGCCGAGCGCTTCTCTTGGGTAAGTCGTGAATCCTGAACAAAGCTGGCAACTTGCTCAGGCGTTGGAGGAAGTCCCGTCAAATCGAGATGGATGCGACGAATAAACTCGGTATCAGTCGTCAAGCGTGACGGGCGGATTTTCATTCGTTCCCACTTGGCAGCCACTAGGGCATCAATCTCATTCCACTTTTCCGGCTCTTCCCATTCAAAGCCGGTTCGATCGCCCATCACCGTTAGCGTTGTGGCGGCATAGGCCCCTTCGTAGCGAACCAAGATGGGAGCCTCGCCTCGTCGAACCGTGCTGAGCAGGCCAAAATCATCGGTTAAAGCCACTTCCGTATTTCCACTCTCCACGATCGCCTCCCCAGTTACATCACGTTCGGATCCATCCGGATAATGGGCGATCACTCGGATCTGCTGGCGACCGCCGATCTCTTGGATCACCGGGTTCTGGGGCTCGATTTCGATGCGACTCGCTTTTTCAGATTCCGTATCGAAGGCCGCTCCATCGGTTATCCATTGGCGGATGACTTCATAGAAGTCGGAACCAACATCGGTGACCGCACTGCCTTCATGAGGGACCGCGCCAGTGGCTTTCAAAAGCATGAGAGAATCATCCGGCGAGGCGAAGTTCACGCGCCGTGCCGCATGGTCGTCGCTAAGTGCCCGAACGTCG
>JAYZHU010000159.1:0-8692 GCA_036166175.1 Verrucomicrobiota bacterium
GCCTTGCCGGAGGCGACGATGCCATCTTGGGGCAGATAGCCAATAGTGACGTGATTCGCTTTGTCGATTGAACCGTCATCAGGAGTTTCCTCCCCCGCGAGTATATTAAGCAGCGTTGTTTTGCCCGCCCCGTTGGAGCCAACGAGTCCGATCCGATCGTCCGGTCCAATGCTCGCGTTGGCGTCCCGAAAAATGAACCGCTCGCCGTATTGCAGCTTTAGGTTTCTGAGGAAAATCATATTCCGATTCGGTCAAAGGCTTTAGGAGATCTCTCGCATCCGTCAATTCCTTGGATGAATAAGAGCCCCAAACGACCCGCCTTGCGTCAGGCCCATTTGGGCCGAAACGACACACATTCTGATTTATTAGACAGCCTCTTATTCCGCGATGGCCTTTTGGAAAGCTTCCCATGGAAGGGTAGCGCAGCGAATTCGGCTAGTGAAAGCCTTAACGCCGGATAGAGCTTGAAGTGAGTCATCCTTATCGAATATGTCCGACTCGGGTGCGTTCAGAAATGCGATTAGGGCTTCGGCGAGCGATATTGCGGAGAGAGAATCAGAACCGGCAATTCGAGTTGTCAGCATCGATGCAGAAGCTCTGCAGATAGAGCAACACTGAGCTTCAAAACTGGCTTCCTCGATTCGGTCGCCGCTCACTGAGAGGTAAATCGTCACCACGTCTCCGCACAGTTGATTCTTGAGTTCGCTTTGCCTATTGGCTCCTTCGATAGCGTAGTTATTTTTTGGATTGCGACTCTGCTCTATCAGGGTTTCGCGATACAATGATTGCAGATTGGCACGCATGATCTGACTATCCGAAAAGAGCCCTGACTTTAGCTAGGGAATCGACAAGGGCATCAATATCATCACTGTTGTTGTAGAAGGCGATAGAAGCGCGGGCGGTGGCCGATATGCCAAATCGATTCATTAGCGGCTCGCAACAGTGATGACCCGTTCGAATAGCCACCCCCTCGGTGTCCAGTATGGTGCCGATGTCGTGGGGGTGGGCGCTCTCCATAATGAATGAGATAGCTCCTGATCGATGTTCGGGATTCCCAACGATTTCTACGCCTTGGCAACTCCTTAATCTATTGACAGCGTATTCAATAAGTTGCGACTCGTATTCACATATGGTCTCTCTTCCGATCGATTCAATATAGTCGAGCGCGACCCCTAGGCCAATCGCTCCGGCGATGTGAGGCGTGCCCGCTTCAAATCGGGATGGGGGCTCCTTGAAGGCAGTGCCATCGAATTTTACATGGGATATCATGTCGCCACCACCTTGATACGGACGCATCTTGTCGAGCAAAGACCTTTTGCCATACAAACCGCCAATTCCGGTGGGGCCAAACATCTTGTGACCTGAGAACACAGCGAAATCGCAGCCCATAGATTGAACGTCGAGAGGCATGTGTTGGATGGATTGGGCGCAGTCGATCAATGTGGCGATTCCATTTTCGCGAGCCTTCGCTATAATCGCCTCGATAGGGTTAACGGTTCCGATCGCATTGGAGACGTGCACGATCGCCACCAGTTTCGTTTTCGGCCCCATCATGGAGAGGCAGGCATCGAGTTCGAGATTGCCACTGTCGTCAATTGGAGCGACCCGTAATCGCCCGCCGGTTCGTTCGGCCAAGAGTTGCCAAGGAACGATATTGGCATGATGCTCCATGTGGGAAATCAGGATTTCTTCCCCAGGCTTGATTAGGGGCTCCAAAAAGGAGTGAGCGATCAAGTTGACCGATTCAGTTGCCCCGCGGGTGAATATAATCTCGGATTCGTCGCCAGCGTTGAGGTATTGGGCTAGTTTTTTCCGGGCAGCTTCGTACGCCGCCGTTGCCTCAGTACTCAGTAAATGGACTCCCCTATGAATATTGGCGTTCTCATGCGAGTAGTAGCGATTGATTGAGTCGATGACCGACTGCGGTTTTTGAGTTGAAGCGGCGTTGTCCAGATAGATCAGCGGCTTGCCATTGACCGTTCTACCAAGTATCGGAAAATCGTACCTAGCTTGTTTGAGAACTTCAGGTGTTGCTGGTGGCGTTAGGTTTTCAATCATTTGCCTAAAAGATAGCTTGTTGAGGGTCTGCCATATCGCATTTGCAAGTCGGCAGATTTGTTCAGCGTATAGACAGCCGGGATATCATCGGGGTCCGAAGAGTCGAATAAAATTGGATTCATAAGCAGTTCAACGGCTTCCTCGAGGCCTAGAGAATTTATTTACGGAGAGCTTGCTTCGTCAGTGGGGTCTCATCATATACGCCAAATGCCTTTTAACGGACTTGGCCTCTCAGATTCATTGCTCAAAACTCTAGACGAGCTAGGTTTCGAAAAGCCGACCCCTGTTCAGGAAAAGTCGATCCCTTTGATACTCAAGGGGAAAGACATAATTGCTTCGGCTCAGACCGGTACCGGAAAGACCGCGGCCTTCGGGCTTCCCACCTTGGATAGGCTAGAGCCTGGCAAGCGAATCCAGTGCCTGATTCTCGAGCCGACTCGCGAGTTGGCCCAGCAGGTGGAAGAGGCGCTCAAAAGTTACTCCAAATACTTGGACACGCGGATTGGCGTGGTGTACGGAGGCGTGAAGTATGGCCGGCAACGCGATATGCTGGAAAAAGGCGTTGATATTCTGGTGGCCACACCGGGACGCCTGCTTGACCACATAGGGCAAAAAACGATTTCTCTCAAGAATGTTCAGGTACTGATTCTCGATGAGGTCGATCGCATGTTGGACATGGGGTTTTTGCCGGACGTGAGCCGCTTGATAAAGATGTGCCCCAAGGACAGGCAGACGCTTTTCTTTTCCGCCACCCTCCCGAACGCGATTCAAACGATGATGAAGTGGGTCCTCAAAGATCCGGAAATCGTGGAAATCGGCAGAAATCGATCGGCTGCGGAAACCGTGACGCACGCCTTTTATCCGGTGGTCGAGCAACAGAAGTACAAGTTGTTGATCGCTCTGCTCGAGAAGACTCACTTCGAAAGCGTTCTAATCTTCACCCGTACCAAGCTAAACGCCGACTTCATCTCCCGCCGGCTGGAGAAATTGAATCATTCGGTAGCAGTATTGCATTCAGATCGCTCGCAAAGCGAACGGAATGCCGCCTTGAAAGGATTCAAGGACGGGAAGTACGAGGTGCTAGTAGCTACGGATATTGCGGCTAGAGGCCTGGACATCGCAGGCGTCACTCACGTAATCAACTACGACGTTCCTCTTAATGCCGAAGATTACGTACACCGGATCGGGCGGACCGGTAGGGCGGAAAGAGAAGGGGATGCCTTCACGCTTCTCACCGAAGACGAGTTGAAAAACGCGGCCGCCATCGAGCATTTTGTTGGCCAGAAAATCGATAGAAAGAAAATCGAAGGCTTCGACTACACTTTCTCGGCCTTGTTCGAGGCGGAAGAGAAGATGGCTTCCAGGAAGGCTAAAAGCCGGGCCTATGGTCGACTCTCTCGCTAAGTGATACTATTTCCTCAAATCTAGGATGGGCAGTCCAACCGCTCGATAACAGCGTTCGCGGATTTGGTAGAGGGCGTCTCTCAACTCCTAGTATTCCGCCTCTCCGCCTTCTTCTTCCGAATTTCCATCGTCTCCATCGACTTCGACAATTCGAGCCACTCCGAGCAATTGATCCCCTTCGTTCAGGTTGATGCAGCGAACACCTTTGGTTGCTCTACCGATGACGCTAATGTCCGCTACGCGAGTGCGAACCGCTTGCCCATTCTTTGTCAGCATCATCATTTCATCGGTATCGAAGACCGTCAATGCACCCGATACACCGGTCGTTCGGGCAGCTATTACGCCGCTCCCTCCGCGCTTTTGTACCGGATACTCCTCGAACTTCGTGCGTTTTCCTTGCCCGTTCAAACCGCAGATGAGGAGGGTTCCCTCGGGGTTTACGACTTCCATGGCCTTGGCTTCATCACCTTCTGCCAGTCTGATTCCGCGTACGCCGCGAGTGGCTCGGCCTTGATCGCGAAGATCGGTCTCCGAGAAGCGAATGGCCTTCCCTTTCAAGGAAATGATAACCAGGTCATCTTCGCCGCCCGTCAACTTCGCCGAAATCAGGTCATCGCCCTCATCGATATTTATGCCGATGATCCCGCCTTTTCGGAAATTGCGATAGTCGTTGAGGTTGGTCTTCTTAACCACGCCGTTTTTCGTGCACATAACGAGATGGAGAGTGTCCACGATTTCCTTCAGGCAAATCATAGCTGCGATCTTCTCGTCCGCCTGTAATTGCAGCACACGAGCGATCGAGCGGCCTTTCGAGGTTCGGGAACCTTCCGGAATCTCGTATACTTTTTCCACATACACGCGACCGTTGTTCATCACGAAGAATATATAGTCGTGAGTATTGGCCGTAAAAATGTGCTCGATGAAATCCTCATCGTAAGTGTTGCCTCCTTGAACCCCTTTGCCTCCCCGCTTTTGAGTCCGGTATTCGCTGTCGCTGGTTCTCTTGATGAACCCCTTGTGCGATACGGTGATGAAGCAGCCTTCCCGCGGGGTCATGTCGGCCTTTGAAATATCGCCCGCGTAGGGGACAATCTCGCTCTTCCGCGGCGAAGAATACTTTTCCTTCAGTTCTTGCAGCTCGGTTTTAATCAATCCGAGAAGTTTCTGTTCGCTCTCCAGAATGCTACGGAGCTCTTCGATTAGCTTAATCAGCTCCCCATATTCCTCCTCGATCTTTTCCCGTTCCATGCCGGTAAGCTGATAGAGACGCAGGTCGAGGATGGCGGCCACTTGCCGATCGGATAGCGGATACTTGTCTTGGAGTCTCTCCTTGGCCTCATCCCGATTGGCGGATGAACGAATGATTTTTATGAAATCGTCGAGATTGTCCAAGGCGATTTTGTAGCCTTCTAGGATGTGGGCCCGGTCTTCCGCTTTCTTGAGTCTAAAAGCGGTTCGCCGGTAGACTACCTCACGGCGATGATCAATGTAGCAATTGATCAGCTCCTTTATGTTCATCTGCTTGGGCCGACGATTGTCCAGGGCCAGGAGATTTACGCCGAAGCTGCTTTCCAGGGCTGTCTTCTTGAACAGCTTGGACATGACCACCTCGGGGAATTCGCTGCGTTTCAAATCGATTACGATGCGAGTATTCTCGTCCGACTCGTCGCGTAGGTCGCTGATGCCTTCGATTTCCTTGGAGGATACGAGCTCGGCTATCTTGGTGACTAGCGTGGCTCGATTGACGTTGTATGGAATTTCGGATACGACGAGACGTTCACGGTCGTTATCCATTTCTTCCGATTGGACGATGCCACGCATGCGAACGATACCGCGTCCGGTGCGCATGTATTCGTCGATTCCCTTGGTGCCAACGATCTGTCCACCTGTTGGAAAATCCGGGCCCTTTATGTGGTTCGTGAGCTCGTCTATCTCAATATTGGGATTGTCGATCTGAGCGCAAATTCCATCGATGAGCTCATCGAGATTGTGAGGCGGTATATTGGTAGCCATCCCCACCGCGATCCCGGTCGAACCGTTCATCAGCAAGTTTGGCAACCCTGCGGGCAAGACGTCCGGTTCGGTCGTGCTCTCTTTATAGTTGGCGATAAAATCGACTGTATCCTCGTCGATATGACGAAGGAGGTCTTCGGCCAAATTAGTTAGGCGACACTCCGTGTAACGATAAGCGGCAGGAGCATCCCCGTCAACAGAACCGAAATTTCCTTGCGGGTCGACCAGCGGGCAGCGCATCACCCAACGCTGGGCCATGCGGACCAGGGTGTCGTAGACTGAGCTGTCGCCATGGGGGTGGTAGTTCTTGAGTACTTCGCCGACAACCCCAGCGCATTTGTCGAAAGAGCGATTGTGGAGCAGGCCTTCGCGCAGCATGGCGTAGAGAATACGCCGTTGGACGGGTTTTAATCCGTCTCGAGCATCGGGTAGAGCTCGGCTTACGATCACCGACATCGAATAATCGATGTAGGCCGTCGACATGATTTCGGTGATGCTGGCGGAGGATATGCGTTCTGGAGATTGATCCATTTACTTGCTAAAAATTATTTGTGGGGAGGTGGAAATGCTTGCGTGTCTAAAATTCGGATACGGACTATTCTTGTAATCGAATCTGATGTTTGGGAGAACCCGCCATCAGACGTCGAGGTAGGAGACATTCAGGGCATTGTCCTCGATAAACTCTCTCCGAGGAGCCACTTCTTCTCCCATCAGAATGGTGAACATCTCGTCGGCTTTCGCGGCATCGTTGATATTCACCTTGAGGAGACGCCGTTTCGCTGGATCCATCGTCGTTTCGAAAAGCTGCTTCGGATTCATTTCGCCCAAGCCCTTGTAGCGTTGTATGTTAAGCCCCTTGCGGCCCAGAAGGCGAATTTGACGAAGGATCTCCATGTTGGAGTGAATATCAATGGAAGCCTCGTTTTTCTGCCCTTCGTTTTCCCGGATTGAATAAATGGGTTCATCGGATGGGAGGAAATGCGACAAATCCAGACCGATATCCTCGATCTCGCGCAGCAGCTTGGACATTTCGTTGGCTTCGAAAATCTCGAAAAGCGAGATTCGCTTGGATACTCCAGCTTCGGTGTCTTGGATGGTTACGGTAGCCGAATCGCTGTCGAAATCTTCGGCCCCGAGCCCGATTTCATCAACGAAATTGGCTCGATCACTTTCGGAGCACAGGAATCGAAAGGTCTCCTCGTTGCCCTCGCGAATACGAGCTAGATATCTTGGCAAGCTGTGATCTTCTTTTGAGTATTGCTCTAGATATTCGGCGATTGAAGCTCCGTAACGTGTAACAGAACCGCCGATACGTTCAAGCTGGGCGAAAATTTCCACGATGTGATCTAGTTGCTCGGAATTGAAGGAATGTCCGTCATCGAGGCGGATCATGGAAACGTCCTCGGAACCAAGCTCAAGGAGCATGCGGTTGAGCTCCTCGTCATTGTCGACATACTGCTCTCGTCGCTTTCGCTTGATCTTATAGAGAGGCGGCTGGGCGATATATACATACCCGGTTTCTATCAGCTCCGTCATTTGCCGATAGAGGAAGGTGAGCAAGAGAGTACGGATGTGAGAGCCATCCACATCAGCATCGGTCATGATGATGATCTTGTGGTAGCGGGCCTTTTCGATGTTGAAGCCGCCATCGCCCTCGACATCTCCGATACCGCAGCCAATGGCCGTAATCATAGTACGGATTTCGTTATTGGATAGGACCTTGTCGATACGGGCTTTCTCGGAATTGATAAGCTTTCCGCGAAGGGGAAGAATGGCTTGGGTATGCCGATCACGCCCTTGCTTGGCGGAGCCGCCGGCCGAGTCTCCCTCGACAATGTAGAGCTCGCTTTCCTCTGGCTTTCGCGACGAGCAGTCGGCCAATTTGCCAGGCAAGCCCCCACCAGAGAGGGCAGATTTGCGAACGGTTTCCCGGGCCTTTCGAGCGGCCTCGCGAGCCCTGGCGGCGTTGAGGCACTTGTCGATGAGCCGTTTAGCCAATTTGGGATCAGTTTCGAAGGCGTACTTCAAGCGTTCGCCAACAATCTTTTGAACGATGCCATCGACTTCCGAGTTGGACAGCTTGGTCTTTGTCTGCCCTTCGAATCGCGGTTCTGGAACCTTAACGGAGACGACCGCTACTAGTCCTTCGCGAGCATCGTCACCAGTGATGGAGGGATCCTTTTCCTTTATGAGATTGTTGGCCCGGGCGAATTGATTGACCACCCGTGTGAGGGCTGTGCGAAAGCCTGATAGGTGAGTGCCTCCTTCGATATTGAAGATGGAATTGGCGTAGGCGAACAGCTGCTCGTTATAGGAATCGTTGTACTGTAGCGAAACGTCGACGCCCGTTTCCGGACCTCCAGGATCGTCCGGATTAGGAACGACGTCGCCGAAGGATATCGGGTCCTCGTGCAAAACGTTCTTGGAGCGATTGAGGAATCGAATGTACTCGGATATGCCGTCGTTGAACTGGAAGTGCTCGCTTTTGTTGGAGCGCTCGTCATCGAGCGTAATGCTGACTCCCGGGTTCAGGAATGCCAGTTCCCGCAAGCGCTTGGCGAGGATGTCGTACTGGAAAGTTCGCGTCTCGGTGAAGATCTCCGGGTCCGGCTTGAAGCTGATTTTGGTGCCGGACTTCTTGGTTTGGCCGATGATACTGAGCTTGCTGATCGTTTTGCCCTGGCTGAAGCGCATCTGGTGGATCTTGCCGTCTTTGCGTACCTCGGCCTCGAACCATTCAGATACGGCGTTGACGCACTTGGCTCCGACTCCGTGCAATCCACCGGATACTTGGTAGGCACCTTTTCCGAACTTGCCCCCCGCATGTAGGTTGGTGAGCACCAGCTCCAGGGCGGGCATGTTGTACTTTGGGTGGATGTCGACCGGGATACCTCGACCATCGTCCTCGACCGAGCAAGAGCCATCCAAATGGATGGAGACCTTGATCTCTTTACAGAAGCCGGCAAGAGCCTCGTCGATAGAGTTGTCGACCACTTCGAACACGCAGTGATGAAGGCCGCGCTCGTTCGTATCCCCGATGTACATGTCCGGGCGTTTTCGAACGCCCTCCAAGCCTTCTAGCTTCTGGATTTTCGAGGCATCGTAGTCCTTTGCCCCATCGTGATTTGCGGGATTGTTTTCAGTGTCGCTCTGAGGATCCATATAGTCAAATTAGTCAATTTAAACCGTCGCAAATCGCGGGTGCGATCACAACCTT
>JAYZHU010000160.1:0-5449 GCA_036166175.1 Verrucomicrobiota bacterium
CCCAAAAAATCGAGCTTCGATTTTGAGTATTCCGAGCTCGGGGTCTTTTTTTGTCCATCCAATAGGGCGAGGCATAGAATAATGGTTATTGGAGAATCCTGACCGACGCTGCAACTTTAGCTTTGCGGAGGGATCCTTGAAATTGGAGAGATAGCTATGGGTTTTCTGATTGCCAGTGGATTCTGGAGCGAATGGATGAGCCACATTGCTCCTTGGTGGGGTACCGCTTGGGGAGTTTCGGCAACCGCTGCCGCCCTAGGGCTTTTGGGCGTGTTCGTCCCTATCATTCCCGGGGCGATCGTCTTCTTCCTGGGAGCGTTGATCCACAAGCTTATGATGCCGGAAGTTTTCGCATGGTGGAGCATTGGAGCGCTCGTGATTCTGATGGTCGTGGATCGGGTAGTCGATTTTTTCGCGACGGCGATGGGTTCAAAATGGATCGGTGGAACGAAGTGGGGGATTTTTGGGGCATTAGCGGGAGGATTGATCGGCCTTCTCTTTGGAATAATAGGCATCCTGATCGGACCGGTCGTTGGCGCGGTAGTTTGCGAGCTGATATGGGCTCGTCGACATCCGAAAGAAGCGGCCGAGTCCGGTTTAGGAGCCGGCTAGGGTTTTGGGCTGTGGATTGTGGGAAGAATGGCTGTTTATTTTATGATGATAGGGACGCTCGTTTTCGATTTGGTCTTTGAAGATCCTAGTGATGAGCGGGCGGTCGAAGTAGGGATTGAGATGGGGGTTGAATAAGGCGATTGAAGTTAAAATTGGCATCAACCTAGAAAGTTCTCCGGGATGGGACGGTTGGCTCGTTCTATATGGCTGCCCCAGCTGGATTGGGCGCGTCGTTGCCGCGGTCGCTGCCCGACCATCCTTCGGCTGCCCCATCTCCGCCCTCGTAGAGGGCTCCGTCAAACCAGCTTCGCGGTCCGCATCCAGTTGGAGGCGTTGTCCGGGCATAAAAAAGCCGTCCGGGATGGGACGGTTGGCACGTCTTACATGGCTGCCCCGGCTGGATTCGAACCAGCGACCAAGTGATTAACAGTCACCTGCTCTACCACTGAGCTACAGGGCAATGATGGGGGACGAAAAAGCCGGGTTGTTTGGCCCTTGTCAACTCTTAGATTGCCTGTTGCAGAGAAAATTCGGAAGGGGCGAAACTTTTGATTGATTTCCAGTAATCCGCTCTTACGGTCTTCCGCTCTCCTCAATGGCCTGATGCCGGGGGGGCTCAATTTGCACGGAAATGAAGGATCTTACAATTAACGTCACTCCAAGGGAGGAAACGGGTACTGGGCCGTCTAGCCGATTGCGCAGAGAAGGCAGGGTGCCAGCAGTCGCCTATGGGAAATCTAAGGAGCCCACGCAACTCAGTGTCGATTCCCGAGAGCTGGCTGTCGCATTGCGGGAGATCGGCAACAGCACGCCTCTGGTCAAAATAAAGGTTGGCAAGGGCAAAGCCAGCACGTCGATTATACAAGAGATTCAGCGGCATCCGATTACGGACAAGTATCTTCATGTGGACTTCCGGGAAGTGGCCGATGACGAATTAGTGGTTTTGGAAGTCCCCGTGCATGCCAGCGGGGAGCCCCTTGGGGTTAAAAACGAAAATGGAACGTTGGAGTACGTGAGCCACTCGGTGTCCGTTCGAGCTTTGCCCAACAACATTCCCGACTTCGTAAATTGCGACGTCAGCGAGCTTCGGGTGGGCGAGCTTATCCACATCAAGGAGCTGCCCGAGCTCGAAGGAGTCGAATACTTAGACCATGCTGAGCAACCCGTTTTCACGGTTATTGCCTAAGCGGATTTCCCTTTCGCGAATGGCGGCAGTCGTCTGCTATTCGCTTTTTTGTTCTTTAATAACGTTTCAACCCAACAGCCGATGCGATTTCGACTGATCGTCGGGCTCGGTAATCCTGGGGCTGCCTACGAGAAAACGCGGCACAATATAGGATTTAGAGTCATCGATTGCTTTGCTCGGGCAAAAGAAGCCGACGATTGGCAACAGAATCGAAAATTGAAAGGCGAGATTACCCAGCTTGAGCGGGACGGCGCAGAAAGACTTTATTTGCTGAAACCCACGACTTTCATGAATGAGAGTGGCGTTTGCCTGCAGAAAGTTTCCAGCTACTACAAGATCCCACCCGAAGAAATCGTCGTTGTCCACGACGAAATCAACCTGGATGTTGGAGAATTGAAGATCAGCGCCCGTGGTGGTCCCGGTGGCCACAACGGATTGAGCGATATCATCGGTCGGCTGAATCCCACATTCACTCGAGTACGAATCGGTATCGGCCGTAAAACTCCCAAAGAAATTAATTTAGCGGACTATGTGCTGGGAAAATTCAGCGAAGAGGATGAAACTTTAATCGGCGCTTCAATGGAGCGCTACCTGGATTGCCTCGACCGGCTTCTGAATGAAGGGCTGGAAAAGGCGATGAATTTTGTAAATCGAAAACCTAAAACAAAGCATAGAGAAGATGGCCAACTATAAGGCAACGTTTATACTCGATACTCGAGGACGCGAAGAGAGCATTGACGATCTCGTCGATGGACTCAAAGGCGAGCTCGTGGAAGCAGGCGCGGAAGTTAGCGACACGGAGAATTTGGGAAAACAGGATTTCGCCCGAGCCGCTGACCGTCGCTACGAATCGGGCGTTTACGCCCAGTACCGGATTTCAGGAGGGGCGGATCTTCCGGAAAAGATTCTGGAAAAACTGCGCTTGAACAAACTGGTTTCCCACAAGATGATTCAGCGGGTCTAGCCCGTATCAATCTTCTTCAACCCAAAGATCTATGCCGAATTTCAATAAAGTCTACCTGATGGGAAATCTGACTCGCGATCCTGAACTAAGGACGACTCCTTCAGGTACTCCAGTTTGCCAATTCGGCATGGCAGTGAATCGGATTTATAACAATTCCAACGGCGAGCGACAGGAGGAAACGACTTTCGTCGATATTGAGGCTTGGGGACGCCAGGCAGAGACGATTTCGAAGTACGTGAACAAGGGGGATCCCCTGTTTGTCGAAGGTAGGCTAAAATTGGATACCTGGGAAAACAACGAGGGAGAAAAACGCAGCAAGATGAAAGTCGTGCTGGAGAATATGCAACTGATCAGTCAGCGAGGCGAGGGAGGCGGCTTTTCAAGCGGTTCCGTTCCAGAAGCTCGCCCGAGCTCATCAGCTCCGTCCCAGAAGAGCGAAGACATCGAGGAAGATGTCCCGTTTTGAACAACGAATTTAATTTCAACCTAATTTGATTATGGCAACAAGCGAAGTATTACTCATTCAGCCAGTTGAATCTCTGGGAGCGGAAGGCGACCAGGTCACTGTCAAGGCGGGATATGCCAGAAACTACCTTCTTCCCAAGAAGTTCGCGGTTCCGGTTACTCGAGCGAATCGCAAGCAGATCGAGGCTTTGAAAGTCCGCCGCGCGGAACGCGAAGCCAAGAATCTGGATGACGCCCGCGCCCAAGCTGCCAAGATCGCCGAGACGCATTTCGCCATTGCCGTCAAGACGGGTGAGTCTGGCAAGATGTTTGGGGCTGTGACTGCGATCAACGTGCACGAGAAACTCGTGGAATCCGGGTTCGAAAGCATTACTCGCAAGCAAGTACAGCTTGATGCTCCCATCAAAGAGATCGGCCAGCATACGGTAAACATCAAGGTGTACCAGGATGTTGAAGCCACTCTCCGATTCGACGTGGTTTCGGAAAACCCGATCGTTGAAGATTCGGCCGAAGGCGAAGAAAAGGAAGCGACTGCTTCCGAAGGCTGAAACGTATTGGTGGCTTAAGAGGTAATGCCGTTTAAGCCATCCGATACCAATACGCTCAATGCCCCAATTGATTCGGTGGCATCCGGGCGCTCTTTGCCCCATAGCCTGGATGCGGAGAAAGGTTTGCTAGCGGCTTGTCTGATCGATCCGGCCGAAGTCATTTCTCGGTGTATGGCTCAAAAGCTTCCTAGTGAAGCGTTCTATAGCCAAGCCCACCAACTGATTTATAAAACGG
Organism: Verrucomicrobiota bacterium; assembly: GCA_036166175.1. Classification (GTDB taxonomy): domain Bacteria; phylum Verrucomicrobiota; class Verrucomicrobiia; order Opitutales; family Opitutaceae; genus Pelagisphaera. The sequence goes on from JAYZHU010000160.1 coordinate 4,011, forward strand.
GCGTCGATGTATTCGAGCAGAAGTCGATGCTGGATGCTAAGATCCTTGTCGAAGAGTTGAACACCCGCGGGGAGCTCGAAGAGATTGGTGGCCCCACCTATGTGGCTGAATTGGCAACTCAAATCGAAACCACTGCCCATGCTACCTACTTCCTGGATATCGTCCGGGAAAAGTATCTGCTCAGAAGATTGATCCACACGGCCACCAAAACGGTTAAACGTTGCTTCGAGCCACAGGTCGATGGGGGCCTGGAGCAATTCATCGACGATATCGAAAAGGAGATCTTCGCGATCAGCGATGGTCGGGTGGCAGATACTTCTCAGCCGATCAAGAAATCCGTAGATGACGCGGTTAAGCTCGTTCAAAAGCTGATCGCCAAACGTGGCGAGCTGGCAGGATTGTCGTCGGGCTTCGACGATCTCGATAAAATGACCTTCGGCCTTCATCCACAAGAGATGGTTGTGCTCGCTGCTAGGCCCTCGATGGGGAAAACCAGTTTGGCTCTGAACATTGCCGAGGCAGCGGCATTGCCCTCTAAGCCAGGCGTGCAGGGCGTGGGAGCCTTGGTATTCAGTCTTGAGATGAGCGCGGAGCAACTGGCTATGCGACTACTCACCAGTCGGGCTAAAGTTAGCTCCCAAAGATTGCGGGAGGGTTTCGTAAACAAAGAGGAGCAACAGGAATTGGCCCGGGCTGCCAAGGAGCTCAAGAATGCCCGGCTTTGGATCGACGATTCCGGACACGTGACGATAAATCAATTGAGAGCCAAGGCGCGACGTATTTGGGCCCGTAATGAGAATATGGGTTTAATCGTCGTTGATTACCTGCAGCTTCTTGCGGGAACGGATCCCAAAATTCCGCGCGAGCAGCAGATATCGGAAATTTCTCGCGGTTTAAAAACCCTTGCCAAGGAACTCAACGTTCCTGTGATTGTTCTAAGTCAGCTGAATCGTGACTCAGAGAAAGAAAAACGGCAACCGAAACTCTCCGATCTCCGCGAATCCGGATCTATCGAGCAGGACGCCGATGTGGTGTTATTGCTTGCTAGGCCCAAGAACGCTGGTGACGAGCATTCGGTAGCTGCGGACTCAACTGACCTCATAATCGCCAAGCAGCGTAACGGCCCGGTTGGCGATATCAGATTAACCTTCCACAAAGAATTTACCCGCTTTGAAAATTTCATGGAATAGCCACTTGAGATGCGTCCTCTTAGCTTCTCTGGCGCTTGCTTGCGCTCCAGCCGCGATTGCTCAATTAGGAAACGCTCCGGATAGTGCCGAGCCGCCGACCATCCGCAAGCTGATCGTCAATTTCACAGGACTCTCGAATGTCAATGAAGAGGTGGCTAGGGCGAACATGTCGCTGCGAGAAGGCGAGCCGTACGATGCTATCGCTATCGACCGCGACATTCGGACGCTCTACCGAACGCAGCTTTTCGA
>JAYZHU010000161.1:0-6746 GCA_036166175.1 Verrucomicrobiota bacterium
AAATGGACCTGTTTAGGCTGATTACCTAAGTGAGCCTGCGGGAGAAGGGGCCTTGTGGAGTGAGTCAAATCCTCTATCACCATAGAGCGTTGATTTGTCCCGACTAGAGCATAGAGCACACCTCTATAGAACGGCAGGAGAGTTACGCATGCTCTCGCCCATTTTTGAGAAACCTAAATCGGTAATCTACTTATTTTGCATCTTCAGTATTGGGATGATAATTGAGAATGGTATTGAAAAACCTATTTCGGCCGCTTCGCTGAAGTCTGCGATTCCTTAACCGAGCAATCCGAAGAGCGAGAGAAAGATTATGGCGAATGCATCTGATGGCATGACTTACAACCCAGGCGGGCAGAACAAACCGATTGTAGAATCAGGAGAATTCATGTTTGGCGTAGCCGCTCTCGACCACGCTCATATAGACGGTATGACCACAGCCTTGGAAAGCGCCGGGGCTCAATTGAAGCGTATCTACGAACCGAATTTGGAAAAGGCCAAAGCGTTTCAGAAGAAGTTTCCTAAAGCGACAATATCCAGCAGCCTAGGCGAGCTGCTCGACGACCCGGAGATTCGCTGTGTGGCAGCTGCGGCAATCCCCAACGAACGGTGCGATTTAGGCATCAAGGTCATGGATGCCGGAAAGGATTACTTCACGGATAAATGCCCTTTTACGACTCTAGAGCAGCTGGGTCGAGCGCGAGAAAAGGCAACCGAGACGGGACGCAAGTATATGGTCTACTTTAGCGAACGGCTTCACAATGCCCCGACCTTTTTCGCTGGCGAATTGGCCCGGTCGGGGGCCATCGGAAAGGTGCTGCAAATCATGGTGATGGCTCCCCATCGCTTGAGCAAAGACAACCGCCCGGAGTGGTTTTTCCAAAAAGAGCGTTACGGGGGCATTATCACCGACATCGGCAGTCATCAATTCGAGCAACTCCTGCACTTCACGGGAGCTTCGGATGCCAAGATCAATTTTTCCCGGGTGGAGAATTTCAACAATCCAGACAAACCAGAGCTGGAAGACTTCGGTGAAACTTCAATGACGATGGACAATGGGGCTTCCTGCTATTGCCGGATCGACTGGTTCACTCCAGACGCGGCTCGCGCATGGGGCGACGGACGCCTCTTTGCCTTGGGGACTGACGGATACATTGAAGTGCGTAAATATCTAGATATTGGACGGCCTGGCGGATCTCCCAGTGTCTTCTGGGTCAATCAAGAAGAGGAGAGGGAAGAGACATTCGAAGGGCCTCAGCATTTTCCGTTTTTTGGCGAGCTGGTTTTAGATATGCTGAATCGCACTGAGAATGCCATGACTCAAGAGCACGCATTTAAGGCCGCCGAGCTTTCTCTCCAGGCCCAGAAAATAGCTGATGAAGCCCAGGTAATGGCTTGATCCTTCAATCAGCACTGAAATAGCTCCAAGTGAAGCAATCTTTCGATCAGGTCCGCAAAATGAACGTTTTCCGTTGATTTCGTCATTTGGGGGGAAAAGGGTACGCCTTTCTTTTCCGCACCACCGGATAAAATCCCTGTAAAAACCCTTTCCCGCAAAACCCATGCTTACTAGAAAAAACCCTCTAGCGGTAGCTTTGCTATCGTTGTTCTTCCTCCCTTCAATCGCCTTCGGCCAGGATGTTCCCGGCTTCGATTCCGGTGACACGGCTTGGATCTTGGCAGCTAGCGCTTTGGTGCTTTTCATGACGATTCCTGGACTATCCCTTTTCTACGCGGGATTGGTCAGAGGAAGAAACGTGCTCTCCGTCTTAATGCACTGTTTCGCTCTCACGGGATTGATGACAATACTTTGGGTCGTCGTAGGCTACAGCCTAGCGTTTTCGACCACTGGGATGGAGGCTGGAAAGACAGGACTGAACGCGTTTGTCGGAGGACTTGATAAAGCCTTTATGAAAGGCGTTACCGTTAACTCCCCTTGGGGAACGGTCCCAGAGCCTCTGTTTGCCATGTTTCAGATGACGTTTTTCATCATCACTCCAGCGCTGATGGTAGGAGCCTACGTTGAGCGTATCAAATTCTCCGCCATGCTTTGGTTTTCGGCACTATGGGCGATCTTTGTCTACTTGCCCGTCTGCCATATGGTCTGGGGCGGAGACGGTGGCTTCTTTGCCGACAGGGGTGTGATCGATTTTGCAGGCGGAATCGTCGTTCACATCACCGCGGGAGTCGGGGCGTTGGTGGCCTGTATAGTCATTGGCAAGCGACGAGACTACCCAAATCGCCAGATTTTGCCTCACAATTTGCCTATGACCATCACTGGTGCGGGCATGCTCTGGGTAGGATGGTTTGGATTCAATGGGGGTAGCGCATTCGGGGCCAATCCAGATGCGGCAATGGCCATTCTGGTCACCCATATTTCCGCTGCGACCGGAGCATTGGGCTGGATGGTATGCGAGTTGATCAAAGTCGGCAAGCCTAGTGCATTGGGAATCGTGACAGGATCGATCGCTGGATTGGCGGCGATCACGCCTGCAAGTGGATCAGTAGGCCCGCTAGGAGCCATCGTCATAGGAGCCGTTTCTACCGTCCTTTGCTATTGGATGTGTACTACTATCAAAAGTCGCTACCAATACGATGATTCCCTCGACGTTTTTGGCGTTCACGGCGTTGGAGGTTTCGCAGGAACCGTTCTCGTAGCCTTTTTCGGATCTCCCAGTCTTGGGGGGAAGGTCGAAGGGATCGAGATTGGCAAGCAGCTCGGTAACCAATTGTTCGCCGCGATCGCCGTAACGATCTTCACGATAGTCGTCACCTTTGTCATCCTGAAAATTCTACAGGCAACCATTGGACTGAAAGTCGATGAACAGGACGAAGTCATTGGTCTAGATCTGAGCGATCATGGAGAATCTGGATACAACGACTAATAAAAGCCCGAACAATCATCCAAATGTAGAAGTGTTGGGCAGCGCCTTTTGCCCCTACACTCGCCGAGCGGTTCTTGGAAGAGAAGGGAATTTCCTACCAGTATCGCGAAGTACCCATGTTGGTAGGCTGGAAACTGCCACTAAGGAATTATCTCGAAATGAAAAGCCTGGCCAACGAAGAGAAGACTGTTCCGCAGATCATTATCGACTATGAGCATTATGGAGACGAGGAGCGGCTTTTCGCCGGCGACAAGGACGGGACGTTGGACAAGGCATTGAGAAGATAGCTTGTTGCCTAGATGTTAGACGCTCGGTTCTTGTGTCCCCTTAATGCGGAGCCAGACTCTAGCGGTTGGGGTTGGTCTCAAGCTTACGAGGCGCGGCGGGGCATTGGCGTTAGCTTGACTTGCAGTCGAGCGTAGGAGCGGGTTTGTCCCGCGTCTCTGACGGGGTTCATGTGTAATGGTCGCGGGATTGACCCGCTCCTAATGGCCTCAACGAACCGCTTATGCTTCCTTCGTGCGAAAGGAGCGACGTGCATGCTTAGTGGGACAACGGCGGCTCAAGAGGAGCCGGCCACATACAACCTAGCGGTACAGTTTGATCGATCAGTGATCACGCAGCGGTGCAAAGCATCGAATCAGCCAAAACACGCGATTAATCGATGCAGGAAGCACGCTTCTCGCGAGCGATTGTTTCATCGGAATTGACCACCGTTGATTCGCTCGCAAGCGAAATTCCCGCAGGGGATAGGATGCAAGTTGACGCCGATACCCAGTTGCGGGAAGGCCGGCCACCACTCACAAAAAAGCGGCCCCGGATATCATCCAGAGCCGCTCGCTACTTGAAATATATAGGTCGCTTGTCCTCTCCGCCCTTAGGCGTTCGCTGGGCTAGGAACTTCGGCAACCGTCTTGAGGACTCGGGAGCAGATCTGATAAGGATCGCCTTGGGAGTTCGGACGACGGTCCTCCAGGTATCCTTGATACTTGTCATCGGCTACGAATGAGTGCGGAACACGAATAGAAGCCCCGCGGTCGGCAACTCCCCAAGAGAACTTGTCAATCGACTGTGTCTCGTGGAGACCAGTCAAACGCATGTGATTGTCGGGACCGTAAGCCGCGATGTGCTCATCCTTGTTCTTTTCGAAGGCGTCCATCAATGCCATAAAGTAGTCCTTGCCCCCAACTTCACGCATGAACTTGGTGGAGAAATTGCAGTGCATGCCAGAACCATTCCAGTCACCTGTGAACGGCTTACAGTGCCACTCTACATAGGTGCCGTACTTCTCGCAAAGGCGCTCCAGCAAGTAGCGAGCGATCCACACATCGTCTGCGCACTTACGTGATCCTTTTGCGAAGATCTGGAATTCCCACTGCCCTTTAGCCACTTCCGCATTGATACCTTCGTGATTGATACCAGCGTCGTGGCAGAGTTCCATGTGCTCATCCACGATTTCGCGAGCGATAGAGCCTACAGTCCGGTAGCCAACACCAGTGTAGTATTCCCCTTGGGGATTAGGGAAGCCTTCTTCTGGCCAGCCCAAGGGGCGTCCATCCTCAAACAAGAAGTACTCTTGCTCGAGACCAAACCAAGCATTCTCGTCATCGAGAATTGTTGACCGGTGATTGCTGGGATGAGGCTCACCATTAGGAAGCATAACTTCGCACATGACGAGATAGGCGTTCTTGCGGCCCGCGTCTGGATAAAGAGCAACCGGCTTGAGCATGCAATCCGAGTCCCCGCCTTCCGCCTGCTGCGTTGAACTGCCATCGAATCCCCACATAGGGCAATCGTCTAGCGACTTAGGCGCCTCGGATGCGACGCGCGTTTTTCCACGGAGATGAGGTACGGGCTCGTACCCATCTAACCATATGTATTCGAGCTTGTATTTAGCCATAATTTTATCGTTAGTTTTTAAGGGTTTAGTTGTCCCGAAAGTCATTTCGCTTCCAGGAGCAGGTTGCCAACTTAGGAACGGGATACGACAGGAGCAAAAGTTGTGCCGATACACAACCATTAATAAAATCACAGGAAATTTTTCAGCCGGCGCCCAAAATTACTCCAGAATCAGCTCAAAATAGAACATGCGAGAGATCAAAGATACGCAACGAGCGAGCGTTCGAATCGGGTATGACCGAAAAGTCCACAAGACGTTTCGCGGCCCGGAAGCTAAAGAGCGCTTCGACAACGAAAGAAGGGTCCTTAAATATCTGGAAGAGAGGGACTGCGATTTCGTTCCTAGACTGGTCGAGTACGATGCAGAGACGCTTTACATAGTGACTACCAATTGCGGGGCTCGGGTCGAGGATTCCATAAGCCAGGCTCGTACCGATCAGCTGTATAATGAGCTAGAGAAGGAGTACGGCGTACGCCATGGGGATCCCGCTTCTCGCAACATCACTTACAACGCCCGACTAGGACGATTCTGTATCATCGATTTTGAATACGCTGTAATTCTGGAAAGCGGGGAAGGATTCCTTCAACCAGAGGATAGAGAGAATAATGAGTGAGAACGCTAGCCAGGATTCCGGCTTTAGGTTGAATTTGTCTTGGCATGGGCGGACCGATGTTGGGCGTTTTCGCAAAAATAATGAGGACGCTTTTCTCGCCTTAACGTTCGACGCTTGCGAGGTTCGCTACCTAGGCAAAGACGGCTCAGCTCCAATGGATGGAGAAGACTTTATTTTCGCGGTCAGCGATGGGATGGGCGGCGCAAAAGCGGGAGAGTTCGCCAGCAAGATCGCCGTCGACAAAATTACCGATCTGCTGCCGAAAACCTTCAGCTTGGCCGCCATGGGAATCGACCGAGGCTGTGCTCAGATTTTGGGAGAATTGTTTTCGCGGATACACAGCGAAATGGTTACCATGGGCATTCATTACGAGGAATGTCGCGGAATGGGAGCAACCTTAAGCCTTTGCTGGTTCAATCCTGATCGTATGTACTTCGCTCATGTAGGCGATAGCCGAATTTATTATCTGCCTAAAAACGAGGAAATGCAACAGCTGACCCATGATCATACCCATGTCGGACAATTGGTGAGACAGGGAAAGATCACTGAATTCGAGGCGAAAATGCGCCCGGACCGCAATATCCTGAATCAAGCCCTGGGCGGAAATATCCAGAAGCTAGATCCGCAAATCGGTTCAGTCGACTATTTGCCTGGTGATCGTTTTGCCCTTTGCACCGATGGTGTCACCGATGGTATTTCTAATCGCCGAATTCATACGTTGATCGATTCGCCACCGTCAAATCTAGCGGAATTAAGTCCAGTTGAAAGAATCATCAAAGATTCGATCGACGAGAGCGGCCGAGATAACCTCACCGCTATTACGATCGAAGTTAAATCCCGCTCAACCACCTAATTTCTACGAAAACACGCTGGTTGACTACGTTTGCATCGACTGAACGTATAATTGATCGCCTTTCTTTATAAGGTGCAAAAAATCGCTATTTGACGATCATCTGATCGACCGATCGACCGGCTGGAATCATAGGAAGAACGTGCTCAGTGTAGGGAGTGATAACATCGAGAACGAATGCCTCTTCGCTATCGAGCATTTCTTGTACCGCGTCTCGCAGTTCTTCCTTCTTATGCACGCGCCGGGCCGGTAAACCGAAACCGTTGGCTATTTCCACGTAATTGGGATATAACGCCTCGATATTTTCGGGGGAACCGATGTTGTCCTCGTCACCTAAGATGGTGTTGCCTCGGACGCTATCGTAAAAGCGGTCTTCCCATTGCATAACCATTCCTAAGTGCTGGTTATTGAGGATCATCGCTTTAGCGGCGATCTTCTCTATCTTCGCCGTGGCCAATTCCTGCACGTTCATTACGAATGAACCATCGCCATCGATATCGA
>JAYZHU010000162.1:0-5293 GCA_036166175.1 Verrucomicrobiota bacterium
CGGGATTCAATGGGAGCAATGGAGTGGACATTGGCGAACCAGCGACAAGTTACCAGCGTGGGAGCCAAGGAAATCGCCAAGGATCTTTTGCTAAACGGCGTTCGCGATGGACTGATCGACTTTCACGCGAATTTGCAAAGCCAATACAAAAGGGATGCGGTGGCTTCGGAAGGGGCACGGCTATTGGCCAGAAGGGAACCGATTGAATCGATTTCCTGGCTTGCCGCCATAGAATCTACCGGAGATCGCTACCAAGCTTATTGCGACTCGCTATACGAGATCGGACATGACGATTTCGAAAGCTCAGTGGAGTTTGCGGAGCTCGCCAACAGCGTCGCCAATCTAGATCGGGAAACCGCTTTCTTTGAAGCCCTGCAAAGCTGGACGCTAGTCGATCCAGAACGGGTAAAGGTGTATCTAGATTCTAGCGACGATTTCGTAGACAGTCTACGCTTCGCTCAGCTTCGGAGCGGATTGGAGTAGTGAGGGCTTCTCGCCTGCTCTTTGGTAGCGTCGTAGACGGCTATAGGAGCGGGCCACGCCATGCGGGGCCGCGATCTCCACAGGATTAATCGTAAGAAATCACGGGATGAACCCGCTCCTACGGTTGGTATTACCTTTTTCCCATACCCACCCGAGCCTGAGTAAGAGTGATTGTGATGAACGAAATGTGGTAGATCCGAGCAAAGAGGCTTCCATACGTAATAACCCAATTACCCACCCATTTTTTACTTAACATTGACGAGGTGATCGGCTTGATTGTTTCTATGTACGAATTGGAAGGCACGGTTAAGCTGATAGACGATACGCAAACATTTGGTAGCGGCTTCAAGAAGCGGGAATTTGTAGTGACGTCTGACGAAAAATTTCCGCAAGACGTCAAGTTTGAGTGCACCAAGGAAAAGATCGAATTGCTGGACAAAGTAAGGACGGGCGATCGAGTCAAAGTTAGCTTCAATATTCGCGGCAACGAATACAAGGGCCGGTACTATGTTAACCTCCAAGCCTGGCGAATCGAGCACGGAGGTGGCGAAGTAGATAGTAATTTGGCCGATGTCACTGATTCATCTTCCGGCGAAGGAAATCTCGACGATTTGGAAGAGTCGCCGTTTTAGAGCGCTTCAGGGCGAATCCATCGATTTCCCCCAAAGGGCTTCGCAAGAGCGGGCACACGCAGGCAGGCATATGCCCAGGCGGGGAGGATGCTTCCATCAGTTCGCGTGACAGGTATGACCATCCGTTGGTAGACGCTGTACTTTCCCACCGAAAAACCTTCCCAGGCGTCAGAGCTATCAAATGCACCGGGCTCTAAAGGAATCTCGATCAGCTCGCCTTCAATTCTTGAGGGACTTGCGAATGCGTAGGAACGTGATTCCAGTTGAGAGCAGGCTAGTTCCCAATCTGCTTCCCATTTGTGGCTGGCTGTGACGATGCGAATGCTAGATTCGACCAACAGGATGGGATCTCCTTCCTTCAACGTATAGAGGCGCCCGGGGGCCCTCGCTGGCTTCACCGACAGACTTTTAGGTCCATGGCGACTACTTTCAGCCTCTTTAGCCCGCAGTGTGCCGTATGCGAAGAGATATTGTGATCGAGTAGCAGTCATCAGTTTTTTGATAGCGAAATTTCGGATAAAGAAAAGTTTGTGTCGGGCAGTTCGTGTGCCGGGGCTGAGTCCTTGCGCGCCGCATTTGCTTCGCTTTGCTCCAGTAAGTGAAGCATTCCCGTTTCACTCCTACGCTCCACTGCAAAAACTCGGGTTGACGCCAATCCTTACAGCTACGGGATCAGACCGATCAAGAGGTTGCATGAAATCCTTCATATTTGGGTGACGCTACCCATGCCGTTGTCGCATTCTCACTGCTATAATTCTATGAAACTGCCAGTTCAACAGAGATTGGGGCTCAATGGGCTCGCCTGAGATTGCGTAACCGTCATTTGAATAATCGAGTTGCCCTTGCAATTCATGAAACCGGGTAACCGTCAGTCTGCGAAAGAGCTCAATAACTCCCTGTTTATTTATTCCACCCATTTAGGTCGACCGCTTTTCCGATGATTCGTCTTGTTCAAACCTGCCGTATTGCCGTTTTGGCAGGGTATCTTTACCTTGTGGGGCCGAGACTGTTGTATGGCGAAGATCACCTTTCTACAAAATGGCAGGATTACAGTGAGGGTGATGGTCGTATTCGGGTTATTTCCAAATATCTTGGCTTCGAAAAGCAGTTAAGCAGCGAGCTCATTTTGAAGGGGCACGGTGTATACGATTCAATTTCAGGGGCGACGCCGACTGGTGTGCCAGCGGAAGATGGAGTGAATGTGCCGCTCTCCAACCTAACGGATGTTAGAGAGGCTGGAGTTGTCGACCTTGATTGGGAGCGCGGCATTCACACATCCAGCTTTCAGTTCTCCTACAGTTCGGAGGACGATTTTCTTTCCCGTGGCTACGCCTTCTCTCAAACAACGGAAATCAATCAGCGGAACACCGGGATAAAATACGGGATTGGCTACATCGATGACTTGGTTCGCCCAAACTTCCTTGATGAAAGCCGCCGGAAGGACAGCTACGACTATTTCGTGGGCATTAGCCAGGTGGTCGATCCAAACACGGTGATCGCCTTGAATTTCACCTACAGCGATTTTAATGGGTATCTCAGCGATCCCTACAAAATCATTCAACGGGAAACCGAAATTCTGCCAGGGCTTTCCTTGCCGCTGACCTTTCCTGAGAACCGGCCAGACGGCCGCGACCGGCGTATTTGGTTTTTCAATGCCAAGCGATTCTTCGACAGGATTGGCGGAAGTCTGGATTTTGATTATCGCTATTTCAGCGATTCTTGGGGTATTGAAAGCAATACCTTAGATTTCGAGTGGTACCAAAAGCTTGGAGAAAACCTAATCCTGAGACCCAAGTACCGATACTATTCCCAAAACGCGGCCGACTTTTATACGCTAGACTTGTCAGGAACGCCCATAGATCCACGCGAATCGACTTCTGGCCTGCCACCCCATTATTCTGCTGACTACCGTCTTGGAAAGTTCGATACACATACTTATGGATTGAAAGTTATCTATAATTTTGGGGAGAAATTCAGTTTCGATGCCGCATTTGAGCGTTACGAAATGGAAGGCAAAGACGACGATACCCCACAATCGGCCTTCCCGGATGCGGATGTTCTAACCATAGGAGCTACGGTATGGTTCTAGAAGAAAAGCCGACTCCCTTGAAAATCCGAGCCAATGTTGCTTTTGATTCGCAGCGAGGGTTGTACGATTTGACATTCGGGGCTTTGGGAACGAATTGCCGTATTCAGTACACGGCGACATCGAACGATCAAGCAGCCGGATTCGCGAAAGGAGCGGTCAAGTGGGTTGCCGATTTCGAAACCAAGTATTCCCGCTTCAGAAGTGAAAGCCAAATCAGCGAGATCAATCGAAACGCGGGCGGCGATTGGACGGAAATCGATGCGGAAGTGGAGTCCATTTTCGCTATCTGCGACGATCTGCATTTCATGACGCAGGGTGTGCTGGACCCAACGATGCTGCCTTTGATGCGGCTTTGGGACTACCGGGACAATCACGATGTTTTACCCAGTGAGAAGGTCGTTTCGGAAACAAGAGAGTTGATTGGCTGGAGCAAGTTTGAGCGTAAGCCGGGCATGGTAAGGCTCCCCCTTGAGGGAATGGCTCTGGACCTTGGCGGTTTTGGCAAGGAGTACGCGGTGGACAAGGTGGCAGCAGTCGCGGTGGGAAATGGAATCAATGACTGTCTGGTTGATTTCGGTCGGGACATTCATGCCCTCGGTCATCCTCCCCGCTATCCCGCCTGGCATGTAGCCTTGGAGAATCCGGAGAATCCAGGCACGTTTTGGGGCAGCTTGGCTGCAAAGGACATCGGATTGGCCACTTCGGGAGACTATCGCCGGTTCTTCGAATACAAGGGCCAGCGGTACGGGCATATTTTGGATCCTCGATCGGGCAGGCCGGTCTACAATGGCATCCTCTCTACAACCGTAACAGCGAACTCTTGTTTAGAAGCTGGAGTTCTCTCGACTGCCGTTTGCGTTTTGGGGGAAGAAGAAGGGCTTAAACTAGTAGAAGGAACGTTTGGAGCAGAAGGATGTATCGTAATGAGTTCTGGGATACAGCAAACATCGAAATTTTATGAAAGAATGGTTGAAAATTAGCATTGGCGGGTTGGCTTTGCTTCTGGCGAGCGCTAACGCTGCGGCTGATGGCTGGGAACCAGGAATGGAAGTGCCTTCGCTCGACGAATACTCATTGAGCGGGGATGCACCGGGCCTGCAGGGGAAAGTTACATTGATCGATTTTTGGGCCTCCTGGTGCGCTCCTTGCAAGGCAGCTTTTCCGGAGATGGAAAAGCTAAATCAGGAATTCGGCGACGAGGGCTTTCAGATCATAGCTGTAAGCGTAGACCAAAAGGAGCGGTCGATGCAGCAGTTTCTAGATCGGCGAAAACCGACTTTCATAACGGTCCACGACGCTTCCCAGAAACTGGTTGAAAAAGCAGGTATCCAAGTTATGCCCACATCTTTTATGATAGACAAGCAAGGCGTTATCCGCTTTGTCCATGAGGGCTGGCACGGCAAGAAGTCGGCGCAAAACCTGACTGAAGAAATTCAAACCCTGTTGGCAGAATGAAGAACAAGGGAGTTATCTATTGGGGGCCAGTTCTGGCAATCGCGGTCTCGGGCTGTTCGACTGTTGCCCCTTATCAGAAAGGCAACCTCGCCGATTACACAATGCGATCCGATCGCGATGAATTGGCTGCTGTCATGACATCCCACATACAGTATTCACGTGAAGCCACGACTGGAGGTGAAGGCGTGGGTGGCGGTGGCTGTGGTTGTAATTGATTCCCAATTCGCAACATATTTCGTCTCCCAATTAGACTGTCCGAAACTATTATGAACTTGATGCTTATTCAATTAAAACTGGCTCGGGCCCAAATGGGTCTCTTCATTCTCCTGGCCTTGCTGCAGAGAACGCCGATTATCAAGTACGCTTTTCAGTTTGAGAAAGCCATGGCCGCTCCGGTTGCCAAGCTCATTAAAGCCACGACTTATGTAGCGACAGGTATGGGGCTGTTCCATGCGACTGCGGGGGCAACCACCTACGTCATCAATCCTGCATCACCTGCGAACGCGACTGTCGGGGAGGAATTCGCATTGGCCTTCGATGTTACGGGAGCTCCACATAATGCTGCTTCCTGGAGTGTAGTTGGTCAGATCCCGCCGGGGCTTACTGTCCCGGGACTAGTTGGAGACACGGTCAA
>JAYZHU010000163.1:0-6390 GCA_036166175.1 Verrucomicrobiota bacterium
CTTAAATAGGTCTTCGAGAGAAGCGCCCGGCATGAAAACGAAGGCATCGGATTCCTGTATTTTACGCTCTATATTCGAAAGCGTTATTCTCTGATCTCCATTCGAGTTATAGATATCCCAGCCGTTGGCGAACAAGGTGTACAACATTCGCGCCCTGGATTTTCGATTGGCGTCATCTTCGCCTTCCACCGTTCCTGACAACCTTACAATTGGCATGATCTCTTAACTATTCTCCCCGTCAGATTTATGGGTCATTACAAATTTTACCGCGACCATCGATAGAGCGGCCACTAGATATCCAAACACCCATTCCCATGCCGGCCCAATAGAGGTGGTAATATCCGAACTCAATACCTTGAAGTGGTGAATAACTCCTAAGGTCGACAGGCCCGCTGAGGCGATCAGCCATCCGATCGCTACCGAAAATTTACGCTCGATCAGGGCAACCATAAATCCGCAAAGCAATATAGATGCATAGAGCCAACCTTGTTCCAGCACAAAGACTCCTTCCGCAAACAAATTTCCTTTGGCAGTCAAATTCGCCAATAGCTCGAAGCTGTAAGGCTGATCCGCTTCTCCGAATCCCAGAGCTCCTAACACGCGCTTTACCACCAACGCGCAAAAAGCACCAATACCTGGTATCATTCCCACAATCACAGCTGGAGCGTGAGCTCGAGGAACCGCTTGAAAGGCCTGCGCTCCAATAGTTATCCCGATCCAAATCAGAATCGCCATTCCCGCTTCGATGGGAACATATTCGGAGAGAAAACCAAGCGAACCTGTGAGGCAAAGAGCCGCCATGAGAACTCCATTGATCAGTGAATATCCCGCTCGAGCCCCGATCGCCTTCCACCCGGGATGCCCAATGTACAAGGTTGTTGGATACGGCGAACCAAGAGACCCTGCGACAATCGTCCCTAACCCGTTTACCGCCAACGAAGACTTCGGGGGGAAATCGTCGCCTGAAGCCGATGCCGATTCCAAGGCCTGCATTGAGCCAACGACATTAATCAATCCCATCGGTACGATCACCGCGGCGAAGGAGGCCATTTGCCCAACGGAAAGAAAGGCTTCGAATCCAAAGAACCAGGGTAAATAGAGCCCAAAATCCAATGAGGAGTCCGGGATGCCGCCAATTGGGCTTTTGAAACCCAACCCGTGGCAAAGCCAAGCAATCAGAATCCCAGCAGACAACACAATCAGGCCGCCAGGAATGCCGAAGCGGACCTTATCGCCTCCATAATAGAAATACAAGGTCAGGAAAAGAGTGGGCAACCCTACCAACGGAAATTCGTAAGCTCGAAACGCGTAGTCTGCCGCGATGAAGAAAATTCCAATTACCCCAAGGGCGCTTAGCAATGCGGCTCGCGGAGCGACGCGTCGAATCAAATGGACGAAAAAGGAACCAATCAGCTCAATTAAGCCAGACCCCACACAGGCGAGGATACCCGCTATCCAGGCAAGATGGTTAGCCTCATCATCGCTAGCTCCATTGCTCAGAGCGATCTGCTGAGCGGGAAGCATGACATAGAACGTATAGAAAAAGATCGGCAGCAGATTAATGCCGTAAGGCAAGGCACACACATCATCCCGACCGATACGCTTGGCGTGCGAGCGAGCCTGCCAGGCATAAAACAAGTTTCCAAAAAGCAACCCCATCGCCATGCCCGGCAAAACCCGAGTGGCGATCATCTCAGTTGAAAAGCCGAGAACTGACTGGGAGAGGCTAATGATGAGCAGGAAATTGATTAGGTTGTTCAGGCCCAATCCGAAAAAACCGTCCCAATCTCCTTTCTCTATCCACTTCATCCGACCACGGATAAGCAAGGTTCGGACCAACTTTCCCTTTACGATCAATTCGGCCGGAGAAGTTCATTTGCGGCACCGTTGGCTCCGGAACCCTCAATCCAATCTCGCAACTTCGCCTCACAATAGTCCTGAGCGCGGAACTTGCTTGTTCAGGCGGCGTGAAACGTTTCGTACGAGGAGACCTTGATGGGTTCTTTGCTCTTGGGTTGGACAACATGGTGGTGGGGGGGGGCGGGGGGGCGGGGGGGGGTGGATTCTTGGGCTTTTCGTCAGAGCTGTTCTTCGGAAAGATCCTTCCCGCTACGGCGGTTGGCCTTGCGATCGGAAATGTCTACTATTGGCGCCAGGCCCTCAGCCTGGCAAAACGCGAGAATCGCCACGATGTCTGTGCTCTCCCCTACGGAACGAGCATCCTCACTATTATAGCATTTGTTTTTCTAGCGATGTTCCCCGCTCAGCAGCTGGCTCTCTCGGATGGGCTAAGCAAGGAGGAAGCTGATTTAATCGCTTGGCGCGCCGGGTTGTTGGCATGCTTTGGCTCTGGGCTTATCGAATTCTTCGGCTCTTTCTTCGTGTACAAACTTCGAGACTTCACTCCTCGGGCCGCTTTGCTTTCAACCCTAGCGGGCATCGGATTCGCATTTATCGCTTTGGACTTCGTCTTTCGCTCCTACGCTTTCCCGCTGATCGGACTCACAACGCTCGGCCTTACTGTCATCATCTACTATGGCGGCGTTCGCCTCAAATTCGGCCTGCCAGCCGGATTCGTCGCTCTGCTTATCGGCACGGCAATCGCTTGGGTCCTCGTCTTTGCCGGAGAGCCAAGCGTTGTTGCTTCGGCCCCACTCCAGATCAACCACTTGGGAATCAACGTGCCTATTCCTCTGTTCAACGATCTCTGGGTAGCCTTCGAAATGGCTCCTCGCCTGATGCCCGTCCTCGCCCCTCTTGGCATTATACACCTTGTTCTTTCCCTGCAAATTATTGAGTCAGCGGATGCAGCTGGCGATCGCTTCCCAGCCCGGTCTTCTCTTGCGATAAACGGTACGGGAACGTTGGTCGCCTCCCTTTTTGGCTCTCCGTTTCCCACATCGCTTTATATCGGACATCCCGGCTGGAAAGCGCTCGGGGCCAGGGCTGGTTATTCCCTCTTGAACGCGATTTTCATCGGCGCCGTTTGCCTCTCCGGAACCGCAAGCATCATCTTTTATTTCATCCCGGTTGAAGCAGGAATGGCTATTCTAATTTGGATCGGAGTATCAATGATGTCTCAGGCATTCGAAACTACTCCAAAAAAGCACGTACCCGCCGTAGTGTTTGGGATAATGCCCGTCGTCGGAGCTTATGGAGCGCTCATTTTGAAGCACGGCCTCGCGACCGCCGGCACCGTCGCCGAAACTAGCTTTTTCAATGAAGCTACCCTTAGCGTGATGGAAGCAAGCCGGACCTTTTTCGGAGCAGGGGCTTTCGCGATTGAGCAAGGCTACGTGTACACATCCGTCATTTTGTCGGCCGCTACCGTTTTTATAATCGAAAAGAGATTCCGGCAGGCCGCTCTTTGGTTTTTGGCTGGCGCTGTCGGGTCAGCAACCGGACTTATGCACCAATACGAACTTACATTTGCTGATTCCGTTTCCAGGCTCGATCTCGAGTTTAACCAATGGTTTTGGTCCTACCTTGCTATCTTCGCTCTCCTCTGGGTGATCCCATACATAACCGTAGACGCAGAATCTGAACGCCATTCATGACCCGCAACTCTGAACTTCAAGACTTTCTAAAGTCGCTCCCAAAAGCGGAGCATCACATACATATCGAAGGATCATGCCCTTGGGATATCATGGCGAGGACAGATCCTCAGCAGTTCGACACACCTCCTCCGTCGTGGGCTGGCGACTACCGCTTCGAAACCTTCGACGACTTCGAGCAGTTGATCTTCAAATACGTTGTTCCTTGGATGATAAGCCCGGAACGTTATGCCCAGACGGTCGAAACGCTTTTCAAGGTTCGACGAGAGGAGAATCTCCGATACATTGAGTTCAGTTTCGCTGGCATTGCCCTAGAATTCACGGGGCTCGCCCCTCGAGAAATCGCTCAAGCCATTCGAGCAGCTGTGCCCCAAGATATGGAAGCGCGGCTCTACATAGGGCTTCATCACTCTGGGTTCTCAAAGGATCAAGACCGCTACCTAAGCGAAATTCTGGATACGCCAGAGATCGATGGCATCGACTTGCACGGCCCCGAAGAGTTTCCGCTCAGAGATTGGTCGAAAGAATTTTGGAAAGCGGCCAAATCGGCCGGCAAAGCTCTAAAAGCTCATGCCGGCGAGCTATCAGGGCCAAGCTCAGTGCGAGAAGTGATCGAGGACCTGGGAGTTACTAAAGTACAGCACGGAATCAGAGCGATAGAAGATCCCGGCGTTATGGATCTCGCCGTGCAAGCGGGAGCGAGTTTCGACGTTTGTCCGATAAGCAATGTTAAGTTGCGTAACGTATCCGATATTTCAGAGCATCCTTTGATGAAATTGGAAGCTGCCGGCATCCCCTGCACATTGAATACGGACGACCCCTTTATTTTCGGCAACACCCTGACCGATGACTACATGGCTGTCGCCGAAGGTCTGCATGCTTCGCCTAAACAACTCGCCCAATTCGCTCGAAATGGCTTTACAACTGCCGATCTTCCTCAGTCCTCCAAGCTAGAAACTATCGCTAAAATAGACTCCCTACTCGATGGTTATCTCGCGGCTACAAGCCAAGCTAGCCCGAACTCGCCAAGAGTAATTTAAGTCCTTCGATGTAGATGTCCCAATAGTAGTCATGAGCATCCCGCGACTCTGGTTTGGAGAATCCCGTATGCAGTCAAAATACACGGTATTCTGCGGAATCATGCTCTGAGAATTCTACTTCCACCCTGGAAACCTCGCCGTTACTGTTCCATTCCTTACTTTAAGCGAGCCTCCGGTATAGTACTACCTCATCAAACAGGCCTACCATCCACCACTCGAGGCCATTAATCTAACTCACTATTTCGAACCTCCCGCCCACAACCGAATCTATCGCAATGCTCTTAACGGGGGATCACTGAATTGCTAGATTTCCAAGCGGCACAGAATGCCTCTACCTTAACTGGGAGCAAGCAGGGCTTTTCTACATTGTACACTTCTATGAAGGCTGGTTTAATTTACCAATTCGATACCAAGTAGGTGGTTGTCTTGGCTGATGAATACGCCGCGATTGGACCGTAGGTAAGATAATCTTTGCTCGGCGTTGCTTGGGCCAGATTGCTTCCTGAGCGCACGACTAGAAATGGAGTACCGAAATGACCGCAGACGACTGCGAAGGTAGCTGATTCCATTTCCATGATATCCACTTTCATCGATCTTAGAACGTCGATACGATTTTGCGGCACGCCAAAAAAGTCCCCGGAGGCGACCCGACCGGGTCCGATTTCCACGTTATAGCTCTCGCCATCCACTTCGACCGAGTGCTTTTCGTAGGCCTCAATAAGCTGGAGCGCTTTGGCATGCATTTCGGAGGTTATCCCGAAATCGTTTTTCAAGAGTGGGGCCTCATTGGGAACGGAGGGTGGCTGCAAGCCGGCTATGGTGATGCTCGACTCGCCCAAGCTTCCGTAGTCGTGGAGAAAAACGCTCGTTGGCAGAATAACGTCTCCCGTTCTGAGTTGGGGATTAATACGGGCGCCGGTCCCTGTCATGAATGCTGCGTCCGGTTTGAACTTTTGCAGGAATAGAGCTGTT
This sequence comes from Verrucomicrobiota bacterium, assembly GCA_036166175.1. Classification (GTDB taxonomy): domain Bacteria; phylum Verrucomicrobiota; class Verrucomicrobiia; order Opitutales; family Opitutaceae; genus Pelagisphaera. Next base: position 5,567 of record JAYZHU010000163.1, read on the forward strand.
ACCATTCCCGTGTAGGATTTGCCAACGCCGGTCAATGAGACAACAACCCGATTTTCTCCTAGTCTCCCTTCAAAGTATTCCAATCCGGCCAGCTCCCCTCTTTCGCGATCGGCCAGGGCCGCGACAATAGGTTTTGTCTCCTGAGGCACCGCCCCAAGAATCAAATAAAGCGGCCCTCGATCGTCAGCTACTAGCGTCATCATACAACCGAATAAAAAGAATGCGATTAGCGAGGCGCGAACCATAACCACCCTACAGCATTAGTCCTGCCAATATGGCAAGATCTTGGTAAAAGGGATTCGATTGCAGACTCAACCAAGGTTTCTCTTACTTTCTCTATGCCCGAAAATGCTCAACTGGACATATTCCAATTCGCCTTGCTCGTATCTGATTATGACGAGGCTCTAAATTACTACACAACGATTCTCGGATTCGACCTTCTTGAGGATACCGATTTGGGTAGTGGCAAGCGATGGGTGCGCGTCGCCCCGGCAGGATCCAGTTGCTCTTTGCTTTTGGCAAAAGCTAAGAACGAGGGTCAAGCCCGATACATAGGCAATCAATCTGGCGGACGGGTTTTCCTGTTTATGCGAACCGACGACTTTCATAGCGTCTACCAAAAATACCGAGAGAGGAAAGTTCGCTTCGTGGAAGAGCCTCGCGATGAGGAATACGGGCGGGTCGTCGTATTCGAAGATCTGTATGGAAACTTATGGGGCTTGATCGGTAATAAGGGAACGTGAGGCTGTTCAAACCTTTTTCAAAAAGCGCATCGGCTCAGACTTCTTTTGACGGCGTCAGACGCTCTGCTCTATTTTCATTTT
>JAYZHU010000164.1:0-8260 GCA_036166175.1 Verrucomicrobiota bacterium
GCCCGCTCTTTATTCAAGAATGAGCAATGGAACAGAGCCCGCATCGAATGTGTAGGCAACGAAGTCCAAACCTTTCTCAATGGGCGGCAGGTATCCCATCTTGTCGACGATCGGGCGATTACCGGGTTCATTGGCCTGCAAGTACACAGCATCAGGGATGCCTCCCATGCCGGCTATCAAGTGCGTTGGCGTAATTTAAGAATCAATACGAAATCACCTAAACTTTCCCGTTCCGAAGAAGTCTACGTGCGAAACGTCGCTCCAAACACGCTCAGCAAAACGGAAAAAACTAGGGGATGGGAATTCCTTTTCGACGGCAAAAAGACCGTGGCTTGGAAAGGGACTTCGGATGTCGATCCCTTCAATAAGGATGGGTGGATCGTGGAAAACGGGGCCCTGACGATTCAGCCAGGCGGCAAAGGCGGCCAGATTGTCACTAAGAAAACTTATGGAGCTTTCGAACTGGACTTCGACTTTAACCTCGCGAAAGGAGCCAATAGTGGCATTAAATATTTCGTTGTCGATCACGCCGAACCCGGAGCGATCAAGTCCCAATACTTGGGACTTGAATACCAAGTACTTGATGATAAAGTCCATCCGGATGGAGCAAAAGGGGCTGTCGGCAACCGAACTACCGCATCTTTATACGATCTGATTCCGCCTTACCGGAACGTGAATACTAGGGATGTGCCTCTCCATATCGGAAAGTGGAATCATGGCCGCATCGTTTCTCACCCCAATGGGACGATCGAGCACTGGCTAAATGGATTCAAAGTCGTCGAATATCAACGAGGCACGAACATCTACCACGCCCTGATCGCCCGTAGCAAATACGCGGAAATCGAGAATTTCGGCTTGTCTAAAAAAGGGCACGTCCTTCTCCAAGATCACAACGACCTCGTCAGCTATCGCAGCATAAAGATCCGCGAACTTTGAGAGAAGCGAGGATTGGGTGATCAAGCGCTCGCTCGCGGATAAGAGCGGATAACAGATATCCCTGGAGCAGACTATAGAGCATTACTTAAGGTAGGGAGGATCGGCTCGATCCTCCAAGATACGAATACGGAGGACCAAGCCGGTCCTCACTACCTGAAAGCCCAAAAAACAAGAATGTGTCGTTCGATCGCCGGGCGAGCTGAAATTGGTACGCATGAGTTGTGGGCGGACGATCAACAGTAGCACAGAAATCCTGCCCGTGCATAGAGACCAAGATAACAAGTTGGAAGCCTTTGCTACCTTCGATATAGAACTTCTCCACTAGCGATTCGCAGCTTCGCGAAGGGCCCGGACCTTGGATTTCGCGGTCACTCCATTCTCTTGGACGCCCGAGTGGGCATGAAGCGAAACACGTCCAGAGAACTGTCCCAATGAGCTGACAATCTCTTTGGCATTTCCGGAGCTGACACTTCCTCCGATTACAATTTCGATTCTCCCGTCAGCTGCCTCAACAAGGGCCTTGAGTGTTTCTTTTCCTTCCAGAGCTCCACCCGAACAGCCCCAAGCAACCCCACTCGTGAGGATTCGATCGACGCCATGGTCGATCAGCACTTCCAGCCCCTCGAATCGATCCTCTAGAACATCGAAGGCTCGATGGAAAGTGGCCGAAACTCCCTTAGATTGGCTTTTTTGAATCAATCTCTGGAGGTATTTCTCATCGATAAGACCGTTTTCGGTTATCACCCCAAATACCACGCCATCCGCGCCGCCCGCAGCTGCCGAGGCGATGTTCACTTCCATCTCCCGGATTTCATTTTCCGTATATACGAAATCGCCAGCTCGAGGGCGGATCATGACCATCAATCCGTTTCGAGGAAAAGCCCTCCGAGCAGCGGCGATGCTTTCAACTGGGGGCGTGAGGCCATCGTCCTCCATAGCCGCGCACAATTCAATAGTCTCAGCCCCGCCTTCAAAGGCCTCTCGGGCATTCTCCATAGCTTGATCAGGAATACCGCCGCTAATACAGGCTTCAACTTTAACCATCTATATGCTTCTCCATCCTGACATGAAGAATCGTCACTTCCTCGAAGGATTCACCTACTGGCTCGAAGCCGTGTTTTCTGTAGAACTCTATAGCGGATTCTCGAGCATGAAGATAAAATCTACGAGCGCCATAACATGCCAATCGGGCTTCAGCTTCGCTCAACAAACGAGATCCGACTCCTTTCTGCTGCCAATCTTCACTAACCACCATCTGCTTTAGCTGAAAGAGTCCATCATCAAAAGGTACCGCAACCAGGCAAGCCACACAATCTGACGATGTAGAACTAAATATCCCGAAGTGGTGATAAGCCGCTTCCGCAGCCAAGTCCTCGTCGTAAAGACTCAACCCGAGCGGAGCCCGTAGCAGTTCATCGCGCAATACGCATTCCAGCTCGTACTCCGGTGACCCGTGAACGATTTCTACGACCGTACTGTTCATTAGATCGTTGAGGTCCAGTCTTCCGGTAGGGCTACGCCGCGTACGTTTAAATATCGCAACCAGCTCGGTGACTCGCGAGCGGCGACCCTACAAATCTGTTTGGCAATCACGCTCCCGCTGCCGAAACCACGGATGCAGGCGTTATCCCAAGCTCTTCCATTACGGTATTGCCTGGGGCGCTGATACCAAAGCGATCAATACCAATCACCTTGCCTTGGCTGCCAACGTACTTGTACCAGAGATCGGATACGCCAGCCTCGATAGCGATGCGTTTCGAGCATAAGGAAGGTAGCACGCTTTCACGGTAGGCATCGTCCTGTTCATCGAATCGCTTCATTGAGGGCATGGAAACCACTCGGGTGCCGGCACCCAATTCGTCGGCGGCAGCAACTGCATGTTGAACTTCTGAACCCGTAGCGATAATGATCGTCTTCAATTCAGCCGTCTCCCGCTTGATAACGTATCCACCTTTGAGTACGCCCTGCCGCCGCTCATCTGCCGAAGCCGAATTTATATTCGGCACGCCCTGGCGGGTTAAAGACAATACCGTTGGGCCCGATTGGCGCTCCATTGCTGCCACGAACGCTCCTGCGGTCTCTTCCGTATCGCACGGTCGAATCACATCCAAATTCGGCATCACCCGGAGGCCCGAAACGGTCTCGACGGGCTGGTGGGTCGGACCATCCTCGCCAACTCCAACCGAGTCATGCGTGAAAATGTAGATAACTGGCAAACCAGCCAACGAAGCTAGTCGAATCGACGGTCTCAAGTAGTCGGCAAACACCATAAAGGTCGCTCCCGACGCTCGCCAAATGCCATCGTACGCTACCCCATTAAGCAGAGCTCCCATAGCGTGTTCGCGAATGCCGAACAAAAGGTTTCGACCCGAGTAATTGCCAGGAAGAAAATCGCCAGCATCTTTAATGTAATTCTTGGTCGAACCGTGAAGGTCGGCGGAACCGCTGATCAATTCCGGGCGGGCGGCGGCGATCGGCTGCAACACGTTTGCACCAGCGGCCCGAGTCGCTAGTTTGGCATCCGCTTCCGCTTCTGGAATCAATGAAAGCAGCTAAACGGCATCCAAAGGGGCCGACGCCCCCCACACTAAACGTTCTGCGAGGCCCGGATTAGCCTCGGCCCAAGCGTCATAAGTCGACTCCCATGTATTGTAATTTTCTATACGCTTCCTCTTTAGATCGTCAAAATAAGCTCGAACGTCATCGGATACATGAAATCGGTCCTCTGGTAGCCCCAAACTTTCTCGGGCTTTCTCAGAGTGCTTGATGGCCCCGCTCTCTCCATGTCCGGCGCTCGTGCCAGCCACTTCTTCGATGCTTCGAGCGATTTCCGTCTTGGCGATTATCAACTGCGGTTTGCCTTTCGCTGCCTTGGCAGCCGAGAACGCTTGCCCAATCGCATCGAAATCATGCCCATCGATGGTGACGACATCCCATCCTAGGGCTTCGTATCGCTTAGATGTGTCTTCGCTTTGCGATTTCTCTGCCATCGCGTCCAGCGTAACATCGTTGCTATCGTAGATGACGATCAGATTATCCAGTTTCAGATGCCCCGCTATTGAAGACGCCTCATGCGCCACACCTTCTTGGATACATCCATCTCCCGCCAGAACGACAATATGGTTATCTAGAATGGTGTGCTCTTCCGTGTTGAAGGCCGCAGCTGCCATTTTTTGGGAAACGGCAAAACCGACAGCATTTCCAACACCTTGACCAAGTGGGCCCGTCGTACTCTCAACACCCGCCGTTTCGCCGAACTCCGGATGTCCGGGAGTGTAACTTCCGAGCTTCCTGAAATTCTTGAGCTCGTCCAAACTTAGATCGAAGCCGGCCAAATGCAGCCAACCATAGAGAAACATGCTTCCGTGCCCGCCGGACAAAACGAATCGGTCCCTATTGAGCCACCGTGGCTTGTCCGGATTCACATTGAGTTCGCTCCCGTATAGGGCAGCGCCGATTTCAGCAGTGCCCAAAGGCAGACCAACATGGCCCGACTTGCAGGCATGGACAGCGTCGATCGCCAGCCCTCGGGCTTCACTGGCGGCTTTTTGGAGAATGTCTTTATGCATTTGAATCGTAGGAATATTTGGAGTCCAAGTTGGAGGCAGACACCCCAATTGAGCGCACTCCAAGCCTCAAGAGCAAAATTGGGCGCTTTCCTGCATTCTTCTGGGAAGGTGGTCGCAAACTCGTTCCCGGATATCGCGCATCGGGATCAACTGAAGATCAAGCTGCTAATACAAACCTCTTACTCGAGCGTTTTCCCAATCAGATCAAAAGCGGAATGTTGGTTACTGGGAGATCGACCGCTCGGTCGTTAATCCGTCTACCACTTCAAACCGGGCCAATGCAAAGAATGGCAGGGAGGATCGGCTCGATTCTCCGAGATTTGCTGGAAGAGGACCGAACCGGTCCTCACCACCAAGCAAGCAACGAAGCCGGCTCAGATATTGGGGTCTAGGGCTCTCTTCGAGTTCAACACCTGAGTCGTAAAACAAACAAGGCCGCTTCTTAACGAAGCGGCCTTGTCGTAAAATAATGAAACGAGAAGCTCTAGACGCCCCTCAGTGCCCCTTAGCCAAGCGTTTCTCCTTAACCTGCATGGCCTTTTTGCCAACCAGGTTGCGAAGGTAGTACATACGGGCCCGCATGGTTTTAGACTCCTTCTCAACCTCGATCTTCGACACATTGGGGCTGTGAATGGGAAAGACCTTCTCAACGCCTTCCCCGTACGAAATCCTTCTAACCGTGAACGTCTCCTGGATTCCCGATCCCTTGCGGGCAATCACCACTCCTGCGAAAATCTGCACTCTGCGTTTGTCTCCTTCTCGCACAAGAGCATGCACCTTGACGCCGTCGCCCACTTTGAAGTCGGGCACATCCGTCTTCAGTTGATCCTTGGTAAGTTCACTAACAATCTGATTCATGGTCTCAGTCCTCTAATAAATCCGGTCTTCGCATGCGTGTTTTTTCCACCCGTTTCCGCTGTCGCCATCGATCGATTTCCGCATGATTCCCGGACAAAAGCTCCTCTGGAATCGGCATATCTCGAAACGTCGCAGGACGCGTGTATTGAGGAAAGTCGAGCAAACTGCCCTCGAAGCTTTCGCTAGTCAATGATTTTTCTTCACCCAAAAAACCGGGTAAAAAACGGCATAGACAATCGATAACGACAGCCGCTGCCAGCGTCCCGTTAGTGAGGACATAATCGCCAATGCTGATCTCATGATCGAATAGTTTTTCCCGAGCTCGTTCATCGATCCCCTCGTAATGCCCGCTAAAGAATACAATATGATCCTTATCCGCCAGCGACTGGGCCAAACGGGGGGAAAGCGGCTCTCCATCCGGGGCCAGGTACACGCGATGGCAAGCTCCCCCGTCAGCTAGGCTTTCCATCGCATCAAATATCGGTTCAGGCATCAGGACCATTCCCGCTCCTCCACCAAAGGGTCGATCATCCACTTGCTTGTGCTTTCCCTTGGCCCAATTCCTCAGATTATGGACACGAATATCGACGAGCCCATTGCTCCGAGCCCGGCCCATCATACTTTCGGATAGGAAACCGTCCAGCATTTGAGGGAATAAAGTAACCACGTCGATCTTCATATTCGCTTAGCCGAGTTATTTACGCAAAGGACATCCCCGAGGCAAGCCCGTGACTGAATAGCAAGCTAAAGGGAATTTGATGTAGCGGGGCTCGCTTCGGGACTTCTTTCCGTTGGCCAATAAAAAAGCCCGACGATGCTCGTCGGGCACTTCAAATTGTTAACGGCCTGAAACCGATTGTTTCTAGGCTTCCGCTGCTGCCTCAGCAGCCTGCGCTCCCTCTTTCCGAGCACGCTTGATAAGTCCATGAACCGTCTCAGTTGGTTTCGCCCCCACTGACTTCCAGTAGTCCGCGCGCTCAACATCGAGCGTCAGCTCGATCTGCTTACCTTTAGCGCGAGGAATGTAAGTACCCAATTTCTCGACAAAACGGCCATCTCGCCGCCCACGCGCTTCGGCTACAACGATTCGGTAAATGGGGTTGTGGACAGCGCCACCCCGTTGCAATTTGATCTTTAAAGCCATGTCTACGAGTCCTGGAGATCGTGTGAAAGGAGGAGGACGATTTACCAAAATTGGGTCTTGTCAAGCAACATCCTATTCAATGTTCTTCGTCGCCTATGTTGAAGGCAGGTATCGTCGGTCTACCGAATGTTGGGAAGTCCACTCTTTTCAATGCTCTTACCGGAACACGCAAGGCGGAATCCGCCAACTACCCCTTTTGCACGATCGATCCAAATGTCGGTGTAGTCACTGTTCCAGACGATCGCTTGGAGACTCTGAGAGAGATCGCCAACACCAATGTCGTCATTCCCGCGGCCATAGAGTTCGTCGATATTGCCGGTCTCGTGGCTGGGGCCAGCAAAGGGGAAGGGCTTGGGAATAAATTCCTCGCCAATATTCGAGAAGTAGACGCGATCGTCCAGGTCGTCCGTTGTTTCGTAAACGATGACATCATCCACAACATGGGTTCTGTCGATCCGATCCGGGATATCGAAATCATCAATACGGAGCTAGTTTTGGCCGACCTTGAATCCGTGGAGCGACAAAAAGAAAAGGCGGTGAAGAAGGCCCGGGGAAATGACAAGGAAGCTCAAGCCATCTGTGAGCTAATCGATCGGCTCATTCCCCATTTCAACGAAGGCAAGTCCGCCAATACCCTAGAAGTTTCGCCAGAAGAGGGGGCATTGATGAAAAATCTGCACCTTCTCTCTTCTAAGCCCATCATCTACGCGGCGAACGTTTCCGACGATGACCTTTCCGATGCAGATGCCAACGAACTGGTTTCTAAAGTTCGAGCCTACGCGAAGGAGCGCCACGACGCGGATTGCGTCATCATTTCGGCCGAAATCGAATCCGAACTCGTGGATCTCAGTCCCTCCGAGGCCAGAGAGTTCCTCCACGACCTAGGCGTAGAAGACTCCGGCGTCTCCCTCCTCATAAAAGCTACCTACTCTCTACTTGGGCTAGAAACCTATTTCACGGCCGGAGAAAAAGAAGTCCGGGCCTGGACATTCGAACGAGGCATGCTCGCCCCTCAAGCAGCAGGGGTCATTCACACGGACTTCGAGAAGGGATTTATAAAGGCGGAAGTCGTTTCGTACGAAGACTTATCCTCCTTTGGGAGCGTCTCAGTTGCCCGACAAGCTGGCAAATACCGATTGGAAGGAAAAGATTACCCGTTTCAAGACGGCGATGTCGCCCTCTTTCGGTTTAGCAACTAGAGGATACTCTCTTTGATTCCGAGATTGACCTGCTACTACTTGCTTATTTTTGGAAGAAAAAGCAGCGCAGGCATCTTGCCTGTTCCACCATTCTTCCGTGACAGACAAGATGCCTGCGCTGATTTTAGACACGCCCGCCCTGCCCCGATTTTCGAGAACCAAGCAGAATTTTCCCGGTCTCTTACAACCGCGGCTTTCCTATTGTCCAGTCTGGCCACTTCCAGACGAAATTGGCATCGTTCGCGTAGGTAATTGCGCCCATTCGCAACCAGAACCCTTAGCTGAACGTGATATCCAGCGATAAACAATCAATAGACTTTGTCTAAAACCCAATGCGGACATGCCTTCGATCGTCCAAATTAGGGACAGTATAACTTGAAATCCTCCTGAAAATTCGGATCCTGAATTAGCGTATGCTTTACGATCGCCCCTACATGCAATCTGACCAAAATCCCCGCACGCGGAACATGGTGCTGGGGATCATCGTTTTTAACGTGGTCATGTATGCGATCCAACTGACCGCGGGAGAAGGCTATTTTCGGTTGTTCGCTCTC
>JAYZHU010000165.1:0-18382 GCA_036166175.1 Verrucomicrobiota bacterium
ATGTCAGATCTAAGTTTAACAAAAATATGACGGTAAAAAGAGGGAAAATTGAAAATCAAGGTTGCATGAAAAAGGTTTGGAGCAGAATAGAGAAACGTACAGATAAATCGCCGTTGCCCGATGTGGTGGCGGACAGGGTATGCCAGGCTATTCAAAAGGACAGAACGGGTATTATTCGGGTGGGATCGCGATTTCAAGCGATTCTAGCCCCTTTGATTTGCAGGCTGATTCCAGGGAGTTGGGCCCGAGCGGGGAACATCTCCTATTATACGAAGTAGGAGGCGTAAGCGACTAGTGGCCGTTAGGATACTAGTTTTGACTTCAAGTACTGGCGGCGGGCACGATGCTCGAGCGGTCGCGTTTCGCAGATGGGTTCGCAAGATCTATGGTTGGGAAGTAGAAGTGCGAGTTGAGAGCATGCTCGAAGACTCGTCGCGGATTGGTCGTTTCGGGGTAGCATTCTACAACTTTATCCAGAAGTGTGCCCCCTGGCTGCATCATCCGTATTTTGTTCTCGTAGAAGGGCTGAGCTACCTCAATCGATCCCGCGTCACCTTGGGTAGGCGGTACTACAGCGAAGTGATTCGCAATTATAAGCCGCACCTAGTATTGAGCGTCCATGATTGTTTAAACCGAGGATATTTCCAAGAGGCCCGGGCGATACTCGGAAAAGAAAATGTACGCTGTGCTACCTACTGCTCCGAGTATGCAGGTGGGTATGGATACAGTCGGAACTGGGTAGAGCCAAGTGTTGACCTTTATATTTCCCGTACGCGCACAGCCAAGAATTACGCAGTTACCCGATACAAGCTGGATCCGGAAAAGATTATTGTCAGAGGCCATTTCCTTGTTCCGCGAATTTACGAAGAGAAATTGTCGGCTTTCGAAAGGCATCGGTTCATCACCGAGCGGCTCGGATTGCGCTCCGACAGGAAAATCATCTTTCTTGCCACTGGCGGAACGGGCGCGAACAACCATCTTTCTCTGCTACCTGCCATCAAGCAGTACTCGGAAACCTTCCAGGTTCTAGTTGTTTGCGGCCGAAATAACGAAGCCTTCATGAAGGTTCGTAATTGGAAGAGAAACAATCCCGATTTGAGGTGCCACGTAGAAGGGTACTGCAATGAGATGCATCTCTTCATGCAAGTTAGCGACTTGGTTATTACGCGTGGCGGTACCACGACTTGCTCGGAAGCCCTACACTACGAATGCCCGATAATCTTCAATGGATTGGGAGGTGTCATGCCTCAAGAAAAGCTCACTGCAAAATACTTCCTGCAAGACGAGTCCGCGGAAATAATTTCCAAGCCTGCTGATCTAGAGCGGCTATTGATGGAGTGGAACAGATTTCCAGAACGGTTTCGAGATTTGAAAAGGCGGTTCCGTAACATGCGTTTCAAGGACCGGCCCTCTGAAGTGATTTACGATCTCGTCGACTTGGCTCATGACGCGTTGCCAGAGCGAGAGCGCCCTGCCCTGAAGGTAGTTGGCGAGTAGTTTCGTTCGCTAAAAGCGAATGCGTATTCTATATGTGACGACGACGTTTCCGGTGTATTCGGAAACGTTTCTGCAAAGGGAGGTTCGAGCACTAAGGGATCTGGGCGCGGACTTGCAAATCGTCTCATTGCACAAAGGAAATCTTGAATTCGAGGGGCTTAAGATCGATCGATTTCGCAAGCCCGAGCTGCTGAAGTTGATCTGGCTCCTCCCTTGGCTAATCTTGTCTCGGCCAGCGGTTTTCTGGAAACATTGGAAGCAGCTATTTCAATATCCTCCGAGGAGCGGTTTGAATTTCTGGGAAAACCTTCTGGGACTTGGAGCGGCGATCGTACGAGAAAGAGAGCTTCTCGAGGAAAAACCCGATATCATTCATTGTGTATGGTCCAGCGCTCCAGCCGCGTTTGGCTGGTTGGCTTCTAGTCTTCTAGACCGGCCATTTTCTATTGGAGCCCACGCTTACGACGTTTTTGAAAAAGGGGGCGATTGGCTCCTGCCTGCTAAAACGGCTGGCGCATCCTTTATTCATACCTCAACGGAATCCGCTCGTTTAGCCCTCGGCAAAGTCGTAGATAAGAGCAAAGTACAGCTGATTAGGAGAGGATTGAATGCGTATCCGGATTTCCAGAGTCTAAGAGAAGATAGATCCTGCTTGAGACTGGTATGCGTCGCTCGTCTCGTAGAAAAAAAAGGATTTCCTTTCCAGTTGGATATCTATGAAGCTCTTCGAGAAGCGGGGATCGATTTCCAAGTCAGAGTTGTCGGAGAGGGTCCGTTAAGAAATTACCTGTTGGGCGAAATCGAAGCTCGCGACTTCTCGGATCGAGTACAATTACTGGGGTGCCTATCCGGGGAAGACGCGTTGCGGCAAATTGCATGGGCGGATGTCCTGATTCATACAGGGATCGTAGCTCGAAGCGGTGATCGAGATGGATTGCCCAATGTCATACCGGAGGCTATGTCCTCGGGCACCATTGTCTTGGCATCCCCGATATCTGGTGTTGTTGAAGCGGTTGTCGATGGGCAGACTGGATTTCTGGCGAATGTAGAAGAGAAGGCGATTTGGGTCGATCGATTAAAACGTATTCAGCAAGATGATGCACTCTGCCATAGGGTTCGGCAAACGAGCCGAGAGTGGGTGGAAAGAGAGTTTTCGGCTCAAAGGAACTCCGGAAAACTCCTCGAATTGCTGAAAGACGTATCCGATAGATAAGGTTTTCGAGACGTACCCCTTTAGAGGCACGGACCCATGCCGATTACCCATTCCTTTTCCTAGGTAGTATATAAAGTCTTGCCGGATATCGCGAAAGCTATAGACTCTAAACAGTAGAATAACGATGATAAAGGGTAGGTTGCTTTACGATGTCACGAAGGCTTGCAAACAAAGGCAAAAGTCAGGTATCGCAAGGGTTTCCAGTTGCTTGAATAAGGAATTAAAGGCCCTTCTAGGCGATCGGTTGGTGGAAGTCGTTTGGGATGACCGATTAAGGGCGATCAAGCCGAAAGGGAAGGTCGACGATTGGGGAGTGGAATCCAGGGACGTTTTCCTTACTTGCGAATTGTTTTGCGAGTACGAACGCGAAGGTATTGAGAATTTTATCAAGGAATTCCCGGGACTTACGTATGGAATATTTCATGACGCCATCCCGTTGCAGTATCCTGAATTCACGTGGCCTCATAGCGTACAGAGGCATCCTAGCTACATGAAAATGCTGGCTATGTTCAGTGGAATATTCGCGGTTTCCAGTCATAGCGCTATGCAATTGGAAGAGTACTGGGAGTGGCTCGAACTGCAGAGATCGCCTTCCGTGCGATCAATTCAATTGGGATGCGATGGCGTGTTTGACGATTGGCGTTCGCCCAGTAGAGAGATCGGCGATCCGCCTAGGATACTTACCTTAGCTATTCTCGAGAAACGAAAAGGTCAGGATATTGCTATCGAAGCTGCTAAATCATTATGGGATGAAGGTATTCGATTTCACTACGATTTTGTGGGCAGGACTAATCCCTACTTCGGCAAAGACATTGAGCGGCTCCTGAAGCGGACAGCCAAGAAAGACTACACCGTGGCGGTTCACGGTCAATTGGTTGATGCTCAATTGCAGAAAGTCTTCGATCTGGCAGACCTAGTTGTTCTGCCATCACTGGCCGAAGGTTGTGGATTGCCTTTGCTTGAGTCATTGTGGAGAGGGGTTCCTACGCTTAGCAGCTCATTGCATTCTGTTAGGGAGAACGCTCGGTTTGGTGGCTGTCGGCTGTTCAAGCGGGGAGATTGCGAGGATCTGGCGAGGAGTTTAAGAAATCTAATTGAGAAGCCTTCAGAGCTAGAGGATTTGAAAGCCAGCATTCGTTCCGATGAGCTGCCGAGATGGAAATCAACAGCAGTCGATATCGTTGAACATTTGGTTACCGATGGGGCCTGATAGGGTAGAAGCGTAACCCTATCAGAGCTTGTCGGCGGCGTAGCGGATCGCGTTTTCTATAATCTCAAAATCCGCATCGTCATGTCGTGCAGATATAGCGGTGCGCACGAGATCCTTTCCAGGCGGAACCCCGGGCGCGGTAGCGAAAATGGCGAAAACGCCTTTTTCCTTCAACCGTTTCCAGAAATAATAGGCCTTTTCCCGATCCCCGATGATTATAGGAATGGCCGGAGTTTCGCTTTCCCAAGTATCCAATCCCAAATCATCGAGAAACCGTTTGTATCGTCGAGTATTGCTCCAGAGACTCTCCAGCCATTCGGGTTCGTCTTGCATGACTTGCAGCGCGGCTTGGGCAGCGGCTGCCTGGCAAGGCGATAGGGCGGCGCTAAAGATGACTTGTTTAGAATGCGTTCTTAAGTAGTCGATGGCCTCTTTGTCTCCCGCCACGAATCCACCTATGCTTCCTAGTGACTTGGAAAGGCTCCCGGTAATAATGTCTACTCGATCTACTAGATTGAAATGATCCGCGGTACCGCGGCCATGATTTCCTAATACGCCTAGTCCGTGAGCATCGTCCATGATCAGGAAGCCATCGTTCTCTTCGGCAATGTCGACGAATTTAGGCAGGTCGCAAATATGTCCCTCCATGGAATAGATGCCTTCGATGGCGATTATCTTCGCGGCGTTAGGATCCAGCTCTTCAATCAGGGATCTGAGATGTTCTGGCCTGTTGTGACTGAATCGTTCCACTTCTGCCATGGAAAGCCGAATTCCGTCCCAGACACTTGAATGCATATTTTTGTCCACCAGCACGACGTCGCCGCGTTGGGCGAATCCAGTAATTGAAGACATGCAAGATAGGTATCCTGCCGAGGAAACGTGGCAGGCTTCTTTGCCCAGAAAGTCAGCGAGACGCTCTTCTAGTTCCAGATGAAAGCGTCTTCCTCCGTTTGCCGATCGGGCGCCCATTGTTCCAGCGCCCCACTCTTTCAGGGCCTTTGTTCCAGCTTCGATAACCTTTGGGTGATCGTAGAGTCCCAAGTATTCGTTGCTGGCGAGCATGACCATTTCCTTGCCCTCAACGGTAACTCGAGTGCCGTTCTGTTTCTCCGCAACATTATACCAGATTTCATAGCGGTTTCTCAGGCGAGTGAAATCGTCATTGTGGCACCGCTGCTGAACAGGCCCCTTTTTACGGTTTAGAAAGGATCGAATCATCTAAGGCTAGTAGTCTTTAGCAGAACCGTCAGGAATAGAAGTAAATTCGGGTGGCTTTGGAGAGGCTATTCTAGTGATAAGCAGGTAAAGCGCTTTCAGGGCTAAGCGAGGATTCATTCTCCACCAGTATCTAGCATAGCGATGAAAATATTCCGCTGGCCAATCCTGCGAACCGTAACGAGACGCGTATCGAGACCAGCGTTTTCTGAACAGCTCAGAGTTATCGTCGTTGAAACGATGTCTGCCGGGCGAGCGGCTGATATGGTGGCGGATTACGCTTTGATGAGACACAATCAAACGATATCCGTTGGATCTCATTTTCATACAAAGATCGACGTCTTCCATCCCATTTCGGTAGGATTCATCAAAACCGCCAAGTTCCATGAACAGAGACCGTTTCGTTAGTAGGCAGGCCGCTGTGATCGCATTTCGCTCTCTGTAGGCCTTTGGCGGTAGGCGCTTTCTGTTTTTCCAAGCGTGAGTTGGCATCCCTTCGAGGTCGAAAAATATGCCGGCATGATCGACCAGGCCTGTTTCGAAATTGCGTTGAACATTACCGACCGCGCCTACTTTTTCCTGGGTTTCATGCAGTTCTACCATGGGATACAACCAGTTGGGCGAGAGTTCGAGGTCGTTGTTGAGAAATACGAGATAGTCGCCGGACGCTCGTCGCGCTGCCCGATTGTTTGATTTGCTGAAGCCGTAGTTGGACAGGTTGGTCAGTATGATAGGTCCACCTTCGATGGATCTTAGGTATTCGGCTGTACCATCGCTCGAAGCATCGTCGACCAAAATCAGCTCCCCGTTCTCGAGATCCGTATGCCTGAATAGGGAATCGATCATCGATTCGGTCAGCTCAAGGCAGTTGTGAGCGCAGATGATGAACGAAATGTCGGGCATGCGAGTGGCTTGTTCCCTAGTGGGTACGTTTGTTGAGATAGGTCGCCAGCTGTTCCAGGAATGGCGCATCAAGCTGATCGCATATTTCGCGGGCCTGGTTCGTAAGCGATGCTAGTCGAAACTTGGATTCCTTGAGACCGTGAACAGAGACGTAAGTCGTTTTATTCGCCGCCGCATCCGCTCCCACTGTTTTACCCATAGTCTTGGAGTCGCTGGTGGCATCAAGTATATCGTCCATGATCTGGAAACCCAGGCCGATGCAACGACCGTACTCGGAAATTGAATCCCGTTCATCGTCATTGGCTCCCCCAATTGCCGCCCCTATGTTGAGGCTGGCTTCAATCAATGCCGACGTCTTGTTCAAATGGATATACTCGAGCTCTGTCTCGCTCATAGAACGATTTTCTCCTATTATGTCTTCCATCTGGCCGCCTATCAGTTTTTGGCTCCCGGCGGTTTCCGAAAGGGTCGCTATCAGTTCAATAGCCAAACTCGGCTCGCTCGAATAGTGCTTAGCAAGAAGTTCAAAAGCGAAGGTCAATAAAGCGTCGCCCGCTAGGATCGCTGTGGCTTCATCGAATCGGATGTGACAGGTATCAACGCCCCTCCTCAAATTTGAGTCATCCATTGCCGGCAAGTCGTCATGAATTAGCGTATAGGTATGCAAGCACTCAACTGCGACAGCGGCTGGTAGAGCGTTAGCTTGCGAGTTGAATAACTCGCTCGATGCGAGCACAAGGGCGGGGCGGATCCGTTTGCCGCCAGCGGACAGGCTATAGCGCATGGCTTCATGAACTCTGCTAGGCCTAGTGTTCGACGTAGGAGTAAACTGATCTATCGCGGAATCGATTCGCGATCTGAAAGCGGCTAATTTCTCTTTGAACTCCATGCGAAATGCGCGATTGTGCTATTCAAACTCCGACAGCTTTCCTAAATGCAATCTATTGAGCAAGTAACTAAACGTCTTACAACCGACCGAAACTGGTTCAATAAGTGCATGCTAGGAGTGCTGTTTTCCATCATTCCAATAGCCCATTTTGTAGCATTTGGGTATTTCTACCGCCTTTTTCTGCAAGGCAAACGGCAGGAAGAGATATCGCTGCCCGAATGGAGCGATTGGAAAGAACTATTTGTCGATGGATTGAAGTGCTTCTTGGTCGTATTCCTATTCGCATTTATCCCGATCGCCGTGATTTCGGCGCTGGTTTCCATTTTCTCCTGGGATTCTTTCCTGTCTCGTTTGCCGCTTGCTCCCGCATATTTTTTATCGGGCCCCTTAAGTTGTTCTGCTCTATATCTTTACGCGCTAACAGGAGATTTTAAGAGCTGTTTTAACTTTCAGGCCGTAGGTGGGCTATTGAAGAAAGGCGCCCAAGGGTACTGGGTGCCAACTTTGGCATTGCTAGGATTGGCACTGATGATTCCTTTCGCATATTTCATCGGGGGAGTTGTTTATTTCTATTTAATGGGCCAGACCTTCAAGAATTTGGAGCGCAAAGCCGCTAGAAGTTAACGCGTTATGAAGCGAAAACTGCCAAAAGAACCTTCCACAGCTGGAATGATCTTCACCGCTATTTCCGGGATCAGTCTGGGAATCTTGCTTGGAGGTTTCATTCTGATTAAAGAACCGCCAAGAACCGTGAGAGGCCAGCCAGGAGTGAATGAAGATGGCCAGCTTGGCGATTACGCAACGTACTTTAATCCGGGGGCTGTTGCCTCGAGTGAATCTGCCACAGTTCGTTCCAGAATCAGTCGATTGGCTCTCCAAGTGCCTGGGACAATTCCGTTTACGGAAATGGAAATCAACCACTACTTCAGTCAATACAAGAGCTCGGAAACGGATGAAGAAGGAAATCCTGCTGACATTTCTTTTGCTTCGCCAAACGTAAGGATCGAGAACGATCAATTCGTCCTCAGCTCAAAAATAGTTTTAAATCCCAGCAAGGATCGTTTCGAGATCGTTGCCCAGGCTATCGCCCGTTTCGAAAACAGTCCCAACGGAGTGAATCTCAAAGTAGAGAAGCTCTACTTGAACTCTCTGTCGCTTCCCAAATTTGGCGGCTTTATCGACAATCTTTTCCAAGGCAGTATCTCCTCGATTCCCTTACCTACCGAAGTAAGTGGGGCCCTGGGGGCCATTAAAGAGGTGGAGCTGCTAGAGGACCAGATCGTTCTGGCTCTTTAGATTTCGAGTACTCACAAGGGCTAAATCGCCTAGCGAGAGTCCAGTCCGGGAGAAAGGGGTTTCAGAAAGATTCAACGATCTGATTGAGGTCGATGTTCTTCTGGACCAACTCCTTGATAAGAGGAATCTTATCCTCGTCCTCGGGCTGGGTCTTTACGGTCATCCCATGTATGCGCGAGGCAACCGTGTAGCTATCGGAATCCGCGATAATTACGGGAATGCGGCTATTGTGAATGCGTTTTGCCAAGTCTGGGGAAGGTTTGATGCCCCGTGTTAGAATGATTCCGGAAACAGATCCCTTTTCGATGTTTTCTTGATGGGATAGGGCGGCGATGATGATATCTGCACGGTCGCCAGGGGTAATGAGAAGAGTGTTGGGCAAGATCGCCTCCAGGAAGCGCGATGCTGTCATAGCCCCGATAACGATGTTGTCGAAGCGCTGGGTCGGAAAACTGTCGTCTCGATTCAATAGCCGAGCGGAAACGCGTTCTTGAATCTGCTTAAGACCCGGCGATGAAAGGGTTTTTTCCTCGGGTAGCAGTCCAAGCAAGGGAACACCGAGCCTTTTAAGAGCCCGTCCGGTATAGGTGCGAATATACTCCATTTTGTCGGATTGGACTTTGTTGATAATGGCGCCGACTACTTCCACACCCTCGCTATCGAAAAGAGCCTTGTTTAGTGCGATTTCGTCAATCGGCTGTCCAATTCCGCCTCGACTTACTATGATCGCCTTGGCTCCGAGAAGCTTAGCGACCCTCGCGTTGGAAAGGCCGAAAACGGATCCCACCCCGGCGTGTCCGCTCCCCTCGATGAGAGTTAAATTCTTCTCCCAAGAAATCCTATCGAACGCGTCGCAAACTTTATGGACCAGTTCAGACCCAATTTCTCCAGGGCTATCCAGATATCGCTTGGTAAATGTAGCGTCTATAGCGATGGGACTCATGCTGGTGATTGGCACTTCAACTCGGTAGATCTTTTCCAGAAGCACGGAATCTTCGTCGATCAATTGCCCATCAATTTTCACAAAGCGTTGCCCGACGGGCTTAATGAAGCCTACTTTTTCATACCGCTGCTGAAGAGCTGCAAACAGACCTAGGCAGGTAGTTGTTTTGCCGTCATTCATTCTTGTACCCGCGACGAAAATACGATGGGTCGTATCGTTTTTGGGACGCGTCTTGAGAGGAAGTGCGTTCATGGCATAGGCTCGATTGGAAAGCGAAGAGTCTTCAGCTTCGAGGTATGGTTGCTCCCAGCATCAATCGATGATCGATAGATTGGCAGCCAACGATTGCCGCGGCCCCGAGAATGTCATGGGCCGTGGCGCCTCTACTGATCTCAGCGGCTGGGCTGTTCAATCCCATGATGATTTGCCCGTATTTGTTAGCGCCGGACAAGAGATGAATCATTTTGGAGGCGATGTTTCCGCTATTGAGATCCGGGAATATTAGGATATTGGCCTGTCCAGCCACGGGACTATTCCCGGTATCTTTGATCAAAGCGGTTGCTCGATCGAGAGCTGCGTCAACCTGTAGATCGCCATCAATATCGATATCCAAGCCTAGTTGGTGCGCTTTTTCTTGAGCAATGGCCGTCGCCTCTTGGATCTTTGCAATCCCTTGGTGGCGCGCGTTGCCATGGGTAGAGTAGCTCAGCATAGCGACTTTTGGTCGAGCCCCCGTTAAATGGAAAGCCAGAGAAGCGGTTGTAATCGCGATATCCGCAAGCTGCACTGAGTCCGGGTTGGGTATGACCCCGCAGTCACCCATAAATAGGGCGCCGTGCATCCCCACTTCCTTGGCCTCCATGTCGATCAAGAGAAGTGAAGACGCGGTTTTTACTCCGGGTTGCGTGCCGATGATCTGAAATAAGGCTCGCAATGCGCTGGAAGCGCGTGTGGTGGCTCCTGATATCAAGGCCTCGGCTTGATTGCGGCGCAGCATCAGCGTGGCGAAGATCGGAGATTCCGTAACTTTGGAGCGCAGTTCGCTTTCCGGAAGCGATTGGAATTTCGGAATCGACTTCAGATCTTGGCAAAAGAAATCGATTTCGCTGCTTCGGGCTGGTTCGATGATCCGCATTCCTTTGGTTGCTATCCCCAGCTTGGCCGCGGTATCCTTAATTAGGCTGCGGTCGCCGAGTAGGATAGGCACTCCCATTTTGCGTGTCACGATTTGCCTGGCGGCTTGCAATACCCGAGGGTCGGCACCATCGGTAAAGACGAATCGTTTAGGATGGGCCTGGAGTTTGCCGATCAAGGTTTCAATTAAATTCATGAGAAGGAATGGTATCGCTACTGAGTCAGCGGTTTGATCGGAATGTTCTTACAATTAGCAGCGCTTGCCATCAGGGCAGATTGAAGATGTCTAGGGATTGGAAAGCTAGAATCGTGCCGAAGCCTGTCAACGTCGAGAAAGGGAATGTAGCCAAATGTCTTGCTCGAAAGCACTCTTTGGCTGTCAACTAGGCCATGTCTAAAATGCTGGGGCAGATAGGCTTGGTGTCCGCGATGACGATGCTGTCGCGTGTATTCGGCCTGTTCCGGGATGTGATGATCACGGCGATTTTCGGAACGAGTCTACTTAATTCTGCCTTCACAGCGGCATTTACGCTCCCCAGCCTGTTCCGTCGATTGCTTGGGGAAGGAGCGCTGGCAGCTGCCTTGATGCCGAATCTATCGGAAGAGATGGAATCCAACGGTAAGGAAGCGGTATTCAGGTTGGTCAACAAAACACTTTCTTGGCTCCTGCTTATCTGCGTGGCGTTGGCTATCATAGCTTACGGCATCTTCGATTGGCTGGAGTCTGTTTCTGCGGAGGATAATCGAGTGATTGGGGCGCGGCTCGCGAAACTGGTGTTCCCCTACATCATACCGGTTTGCTTAGCTGCAATCGTGTCAGCCGTATTGAATATGCTGGGACGGTTTGGCATTCCGTCCATGACTGCTATTTGGCTGAATTGCAGCATGATGCTTTTCTTGGGCGCGGGTGGTTGGTGGCTTGCGGCAAGCCAAGATCAAAAGATGCTCTTCCTGTGTTTGGGAGTATTGGTAGGTGGCCTACTTCAATTAATTGTTCCTGGAATCGCCTTGGCGAGAGAGGGCTGGAAACCGAGTTTCGATTTTTACATTTCCGGTCGGCTTAGATCGGTTTTGCTCTTGACGCTTCCAGGTGTTTTCGGGGCGGCTTCGTATCAACTGAATGTGGTGGTTTCGCGATTGTTGGCCTTGGAGTTCAATGATTCGGGAGCGACGCTAATATATTTGGCCAACCGCTTGGTGGAATTACCACTGGGGATATTCACGATAGCGATTGCCACTGTGGTATTCCCTGCGATGTCACGTGCCATAGCTCGTGGTGATGAGAGCGACCATGGTGAGACGTGCCTGAAGGGAATATCGCTATCGATGATGTTAACGATTCCCGCGGCTTTGGGACTTATGGTCCTTGCCCCGGAAATTATAGCGACTCTATTTCAACGAGGAGCGTTTGAAGCATCCGATACGCAAGCCCTTGTCCCGATACTGATGATCTGCGCGGCTGGAATGCCGTTTTATGGTTTCGTCTCGATCGAGACGCGGGCGTTGTATGCCATTAAGGACGCTAGGACCCCTGTTCGGGGCTCTGCGATTGGTCTGGTTGTAAACATCGTCTTGAGTATAACATTGTTAAAGCTTCTCAATCGTATCGAAGGTTTGGTGATAGCGAGTAATGCGGCGACGGTCGTTCAAGCGGTTTACATGCATCGAATTTTGGCTCGTCAAGGCCGTGGTATTCGATTGAAAGTCATCGCTTCCGCTATGGCTAAATACATGGTCACTGGTTTGTTTATGCTATTGGCCCTTGTGGTGGTGAAAGCGGGATTGTCCAGAGTCGGATCTTTTGGCGAAAACTCGATTATAACTCTGGTAATATCAGTGGCGGTCGGAGCCAGCCTTTATTTGGCGATTCTCAAATGGTTAAGGATGGAAGAAGTGAACGAGGTTCTCGACGCGTTGCGTAGGAGAGGGCAAGGTAGGAAGTCGGAAGAGTAGTTTATAATGAAGACAAATCCAAATAGGCGGAAGAAAGGTACGAGCGAACTTTTGAGGTCGTTGGGCCCGCGAAAAGTGTACCGCGAGGGGGACCGCAAATTTATGGCGTCATTCGATAGCAGTAAGCTTTCCTTTGAATATGATGCCCTTATTCGGGCCCGATCGGAAAAGGACGTGCAAACCACGCTTCGATTGGCAAACCGCTACCGGATTCCTGTTACGACTCGTGGAGCGGGTACCTCGCTAACAGGATCTGCCAGTCCGGTTAATGGTGGTTGGGTGTTGGATACGTCTCCGATGAAACGGATATTGATACGCAAAGAAAAATCTATGGCGATTGCCCAGCCGGGGGCCGTGATTGGCGTGTTGCAGAAAAAGGCTGAAGAAGAGGGCCTCTTCTATCCCCCTGACCCATCTTCATTGAAATACTGTACCGTTGGGGGAAATATAGCCTGCAATGCCGGAGGGATGCGCTGCGCGAAGTATGGGGTCACCCGAGATTTTGTTGTCGCATTGGAAGGCTTTTTGCCAAACGGCGAAAAAGTGACCTGGGGTGGAGAGTACAAGAAGTTTGCGACCGGATACAATGTTCGCGATTTATGGATAGGAAGTGAAGGAACGCTGGGAGTTATCACAAATGCCGTTTTAAAGCTATTGCCAAAACCAGAATCAACCTGGACCAGCGTGGCGGCTTTTTCCTCGGAAAAGCGAGCATTACGGGCATTGAGATCGATGCTGAAGAGTGGATTGACCCCCTCTATTCTAGAGTATCTAGATCAAGAATCCGTTTATTGCGCAGAGGAGATAGCGGGCATTCGCCTATTTAAAGAAGTTGGTGGCAAGCCTCTCTTGCTCATCGAATTTGATGGTAGCGCTAGCGAACTTAGAAGAGCGAAGCGGTCCGTGAAAAAGTGGGCCGATGATTGGGCTCTGGCATTCAAGGCAGCCCGGAATGAAAACGAGGCAGACAATCTCTGGGAAGTTCGCCGGAAGTGCAGTGGGGCAATGTTCGCCCTGGGGAAAGACAAGCTTAATGAAGACATTGTCGTGCCCTTAGAAAGCCAACTAAAGCTGTCTGATGAGATCAAGCGGCTACGCAATACTTGGAAGTTGCCGATGCCAACGTTTGGGCATGCCGCTGATGGGAACTTCCACGTCAACATAATGTTCGATCGAGCAGACTCCGAAGAGAGCTCACGAGCGGAGGGAGCGGTCAACGATTTAATGAGAACGGTAGTCCGTTTAGGTGGAACGATTTCAGGAGAGCACGGCATTGGATTGGCCAAGTCGCCGTTTCTGAGGATCGCCAGGTCTGAGGCGGAAATTGCTGCGATGCTTGCGATAAAAAACGCCTTAGATCCACAAGGCATATTGAATCCCGGTAAGGTTTTTTACCCCTATGAAGTTTGGGACGAAACTCCCATTAGCGTTCCTCTGCCTTGGGATAAAAAACCGATTCTTAAAGAGAGCTAGCTGTTCTTGATTGCCTGATACGCCCAATCAATCCAGGGCAGCAGCGCTTGAGTATCTTGCGAATCGACTGTCGCTCCACCCCAAATTCTTATCCCTGGAGGAGCATCTCGATAGGATCCAAAATCGAAGGCGACGCCTTCGTTCTCGATCAAGGCCACCAGTTGCTTGGCCTTTTTTTGCTGCTCCTCGCGCGATAGCGAGTTATACCAAGGATCAGTGATTCGCAAGCAAATCGAGGTGTTTGATCGTTCGGCGGGATCGCTCGCCAGAAAATCGACCCAATCTCGGTCTCCTACCCAATTTTCTACCGCGCTCAGATTTTTGTTGGATCTATCGATAAGTGAATCCAATCCTCCAATACTTTCCGCCCAAAGAAGTCCGTCCAAGGCGTCTTCCACGCAAATCATCGAGACGGTATTGATCGTCGCTCCCTCGAATATTCCTTTGATGAGATTTCCGCCTTTCGACAGACGAAAAATTTTTGGAAGCGGCCAAGGGGGGGAGTAGCTTTCTATTCTTTCCATTGCTCTCGGACTGAGAACGATCATGCCATGGGCTGCTTCCCCTCCCATCACTTTCTGCCAGGACCAGGTAACGACATCCAGCTTGCTCCAAGGCAAGTCCATCGCGAACACCGCTGAGGTGGCGTCGCAGATAGTCAGTCCTTCTCGATCTTCGGGTATCCAATCCCCGTTCGGCACTTTGGCTCCAGAAGTAGTTCCGTTCCAGGTGAAAACAACATCCTTGGAAAAGTCGACTTTTTCGAGGTCCGGGAGTTCGCCATAGTCGGCTGTACGGGTTGTGACATCGTCAAGTTTGAGCTGCTTTTCGACATCCGTCACCCATTCGAGTCCAAAGGATTCCCAAGCTAGCATTTCAACCCCCCTTTGCCCGAGAAGGTTCCAAAGAGCCATTTCCAGTGCACCCGTATCGGATGCCGGTACAATGCCACAGACGTAATCATCCGGTATTCCCAGGATCGATTTCGATCTATCGATCACTTCCTTAATCCGCGCCTTGGCCCCTTTTGATCGGTGGGATCTTCCCACGAGGGCGCCCCCCAGGCTAGTCGGCGACCAGCCTGGACGCTTGCTGCAAGGTCCGGACGAGAAAAATGGTCGGTTTGGTTTTAGCTCGGGTTTCATGGTTTTGGTTGTAGGTCGCTGTTAGTAAGCCGAGTGGAATTCGCAGTCAATAGCTTCAGGCAATTTGTACCTTCGTATGATAAAAACGACTACTTGCACAAGTTGGCGTAATCGAATATCGTATGGCTGATATTCCCGTCGTGTACGGTTTCCCGGTCAGTGGGGCTACTGTGAGTATGATGCGTTTTCAATGGCTTAAAACAGAATTCAAATTGGTTGCCGATGCGTTCAAATAGTGGCTGCGAGACCGTGTGAGCCGTCCTGGTTTTAACGAATTGAGCCTCAGCCATGTTGTCATTTGGAAAATTGATCGAATGAACTTGCCCGTACTGAGGATTATGCTTTTCGAGAAAGGAATCCAGGAACGACAAGAGAAAGGCAGAAGCCTGATCCACGTGAGTTTGGATGGCAGGATCCAGGTCCCTTTTAGCATGATCGACTAGCTGGAAACGGTCGGGGGTAAGGTACATGGATGCGGCGATCGCCGGAATATTATGTAGCGCACCCTCGAGCGCCGCTCCGATAGTTCCGGAGGAGGCCACGAAACTCAGTCCGGCATTGTGTCCAATATTTATCCCGGAAAGAACCAGGTCTGGAGTTTCTGGACACAAGTAGCCTAGGCCAATATTGACGCAATCGCTTGGCGTGCCAGTCAGGCTAAAAGCGGGACAGGGAAATAAGTCGTGGACTTCAGAAAGGTCGATTCTACCGTTTCTTGTCATGGCTCGCCCAATCCAACTCTGTTCATCGGAGGGCGCTACCACGGTCGCATCATGGCTATCAGCTATGGCCCTTGCTAAGGAGTAGAGAAAGGGAGATTGGATACCGTCATCGTTGGTGATAAGGATTTTCATAAGCTTCCAAGATCAGAAAAAAGGCCAGAGTAGAGTACTCTGGCCTTGTTGGTTGAGAAAAATCGATGAATGGCTCTCTTACGCCGTTTCGTTGGCTTCTTCCTCTTCGGCTTCAGAATCGGCTGATTCCGCTTCTTTAGACGCTTTCCGAGCTTCAAGCTCTTCAAGGGCGGCTCGCCTGCTGAGGCGTACGCGACCTTTCTCGTCGATGCCAATGCACTTAACGACCATTTCGTCGCCGGGCTTGCAAACATCCTCAGTGCGTTTGACGCGGAAATCGGCGAGTTCGGAAATGTGGACGAGCCCTTCTTGGCCGGGCAGTGCTTCCACGAAGCAGCCAAACTCCTTAACGCCTTTGACGATTCCACGGTAGATTTTTCCTTCCTCGATTTCGCCACAGGCAAGGTCGATTTCTTGAATCGCCCGATTCATGGCTTCTTCGCTGGTAGCGTAGATGTTGACCTTGCCGCTATTGTCTTCGTCGATGTCGACTTGAGCTCCGGTGATTTCCACGATCCGACGGATATTTTTTCCACCTGGGCCTATCAGGGCTCCGATCTTTTCAGGATTGATTTGAATCGTGGTAATTCTGGGCGCGTTCTCGCTAACGTTTTCACGAGGCTTATCGATGGTCTCGGCCATGGAGTCGAGAATTGCCAGACGGGCTTCCCGCGATTGGGCGACCGAATCTTTGACCAAGTCGAAAGGCAGACCGTTAATCTTTAGATCGAGCTGGAAGCCGGTTATACCGTTGCGTGTTCCCGCGATCTTGAAATCCATGTCGCCAAAGTGATCTTCTTCGCCAAGAATATCTGTAAGGATAACGCTCTTGGCGATTTTCCCTTCTTCATCGTTTTCGGTTACGAGACCGCAAGAGATCCCGGCGACCGGATCAGCGATTGGCACTCCAGCGTCCATGAGAGCCAAGCAGCCGCCGCAAATAGAAGCCATGGAAGTGGAACCATTGGAAGCCATGACCTCAGAGACAATTCGAATGGAATAGGCGAAATGGTCTTCAGCGGGCACGACTGGCAGCAGGGATCTTTCGGCCAAGGCGCCATGGCCAATTTCTCTTCGTCCCGTGAATCCGAATCTGCCTGCCTCACCAACGGAAAAGGGCGGGAAGTTGTAATGAAGCATAAACGACTTGGACTCAGGACCACCCGTGACGGCGTCCAGCCTTTGAGCCTCGTTTGTCGGTCCGAGAGTAGCGAACACGAGGGCTTGAGTTTCGCCTCGGGAAAAAAGAGCAGATCCATGAACGCGTGGTATGAGTCCTACTTCGCTCTTCAGTTCGCGTAGCTCATTGGGGCCGCGGCCTCCCGATCGTTCGCCGGTCGCCAATATAGGAGCCCGGTACGCGACTTCCTGAAGCTCTTCCATGGCCATGGAAAGCTGGGCAGGGTTGTATGCGTCTTCGCCGAGTTTCTCTTTCAAGGCCTCCTCGGCCTTGTCTTTCAGTTCGTCGATAGCGGCATTCCGTTCCTGCTTGTCGCCAATGCGAGTTGCGCGAGCGATACCTTCGCCTATTAGGTCCTCGACAAAGGTTTTGATTTCCGGATCTAGAACAACTAGCGGGAATTTTGCTTTCTCTTTTCCGGCAATAGAAACAAGCTCTCCAATGCCGGCGATTACGGGCTGTATGGCTTCGTGGGCGAATTCCAAAGCAGCGATGAAGTCGTCTTCAGGTAGTTGAGCGGCGCTACCCTCAATCATCAGCATATCGGTCTTGGTGCCAACGTAGATAAGGTCGAGGTCAGAAGAGTACTGATCTTCAACGGTTGGATTGACGACGAATTCGCCATCGATACGCCCTACGCGAACGGCTCCGATAGGGCCACTCCAAGGAATGTCGGAAATTGCCAAAGCAGCCGAAGCTCCGTTGATCATGGAGATATCAGGCTCGTTGGATTTATCTGTCGAAAGGAGGAACCCGATAATCTGAACCTCGTTCAGGAAGCCTTTCGGAAACAGAGGCCGGCAAGGGCGATCGCACAGCCGCGAGGTCAGGATTTCCTTTTCCGTGGGCCGAGCTTCGCGTTTAAAGTAGCCGCCGGGAATCCGTCCAGCCGCGGAAAACTTCTCGCGGTAGTCAACGGTAAGCGGGAACCAGTCTTGGCCTTCCCTTACTGTATTGGCAGCTGTGGCTGAGACGAAAACGCAGGTTTCGCCAACGGTGATGGTGACGGAGCCGCTGGCGAGTTGGGCCAGGTCCCCGGTCGAGATGGTCATATTGAGATCATCAATCGTTACACTATGTTGTTGTATCATTGTTTTATTTACAGTGCTGCGACGAAAGCGATCTTGGTTTCGTAGAGAAATTTCAGGATGAAATCAGCGCCTCGCGATTTCATGCGGAAATATCCCGTCCACCGAGAACGTTTTCGGACGCGTCTTATTTGTTTTGGTTGGTTAAAGAACAGAGCCCGCCTGCCAGAAATCGAGTGAGATCCTTGGCAAACGCGGCGAGTTAAGGACAGTAGACTCCCTATTTTGTGTCAGAAGGGCTGTCAGGAAATCTGCCTGCTTGGAAAATTCCCTATTTGCGAAGATTGAGTCGCTGAAGGAGCTCGTTGTACTTGTTAAGATCGTTCTTTTTCAAGTAGTTGAGCAGCTTGCGTCTCCGGCTAGTCATAGCGATTAGCCCTCTGCGGGTG
>JAYZHU010000166.1:0-8646 GCA_036166175.1 Verrucomicrobiota bacterium
GATCACAAGCATTTGGCAGGCCGAAAAACGGCGGGTTGCCAGATACTTGTGAGTGGTAGAGAGGACGGACATGTTTCCATGTAGATCGCGAACTTCTTCGATCGCCACTTCATACTGCTCTGTGTTAAACTCTTTGATCACAAAGGACCGCCAGAGTAAAAGACGGAACTCTGGTAAGATTGGGCTCAAGCCGCGAATTGTTGGGTGGTTTGGCCAATCGATTCCTAACGGAGCGACCTCCTCGCTTTCCTTGGTGGGCAACGGTCAGTGTGACTCGGTTTCAAAGCGACGAGTTCGAGGTTAGGGCTGACGGCTGGAGAGTGGGATTGAAAGCCGAACCCGCTTCGTTAGCGCCTTGCCATTCTAATTGTTGTTTGGAATATCAGATCCAGTTTCATTCGATCCTATGCCATTTTCTCAATTCAAAGGAGAGACGGCGGTAGCAATAATTAACTCATGCAGCTTGATCCCTTTTCCCACCTAGCAGTCCTTCGTCTTACTTTGGTTGTTTTTTTCGCCCAAATGGGTGATTTCATGTTAGGAGAGCGTCCAAATATTCTGTGGATCACCAGCGAGGACAATGGGATATCGTGGGTGAGTTGCTATGGCGGGACCAATGCCAACACAACGGCGATTGACCAGTTGGCGAAGGATGGATTTCGCTACACCAACTGTTTCGACAATGCCGCTGTTTGCGCTCCAACTCGATCAGTCTGGATAACGGGGATGTATGGGATTTCCAATGGAACGCAGCCAATGCGGAGCCGCAATCTGATACCCCACAATCGGATCAAGTACTATCCGGATCTCCTCAGGGAGGCGGGCTACCACACTTCGAATCCAGGCAAGACCGACTACAATATTGGCGGTCGGGAGGATAAAGATTGTTGGGATTACAAGGGAGGCGAAGAATCGTACGGCTGGCGTCTGCGCAAGCAGGAGCAACCCTTCTTCGCGGTCGTCAATATCGGCGATAGCCACGAAAGCAGTGCTCATGGAAGCCTCGACGAGATTAGGAAAGATCCGGCTAAAATGAAGCTTCACGTCTATCACCCCGATCTTCCCGTGATACGGAAAAACTATGCCAAGTACGCGGAGGCGGTTGAACGCATGGACGGAAAAGTCCAGCAGACTATCGACGCCCTCAAGGCGGACGGCCTCTACGAGGACACGATCATAATCTATAACTCAGACCATGGGGGTGTGATGGCCCGCAGCAAGCGCTTCCTTTACTCCAGCGGTGTTCACTGTCCGCTCATCATTCGCATTCCTGAGAAGATGAAACACCTCTATCCAGGCAGTCGGCCGGGAATGACTGTAGACCGATTGGTCAGTTTCGTTGACATGCCGAAGACGTGGCTGAGCCTGGCTGGCGCGGAAATCCCCGACACCTTTCAAGGTAGGGTCTTTTTGGGAGATGGTATGGAGGCTGAACCCGAATATCATTTGGGCTTCCGCGAGCGAGCGGACGAGCGACTTGATCATGTTCGACTTATTCGAACAGGCCGTTATTCGTATCATAAAAACTACTACCCATTTGCCCCCGCCGGTCATCACCTGGCATATCTTTGGAAGGCCCAATTAACGCCGGCTTGGGAGCAGCATCACCGGGATGGCAAGACGAACGCGATCACGGGCCGTTTCTTCGAGCCTCGCGTTTCTGAAGAGTTTTACGACAACCAAAAAGACTTCGACAACGTACACAATTTGATCGACGTCCCCGTCCATCAGAAACGGATTGCCGAGATGAGAGTGGCTCTGCGGCAAAAGCAACTCGAATTGCGGGACTCGGGTTTGTTGCCGGAAAAAATGCGAGAGCGACGAGCAGCTAAAAACAATCTCACGATATACGAGATGGTTCGAAATGAGAATCTGTATCCGCTTGAATCTTACCTTGACGCTGCCGATTTGGCTCTAGAGCGCGACCAATCTAATCTGGAGACTTTTGTAAAGTGGATGTCGAGCGACAACGAGGGGATGCGTTGGTGGGCGATCGTCGGCCTGCGTTTGCTCGATGAAGGAGCCCATCCAGCGACCGGGCTCCTAAAGCAAGCTCTCAAGGACGAGTCTCACGAAGTCCGCATGATGGCGGCCTGGATATTGATTGACCTGGGACAACGCGATCAAGCGTTGGCGACTCTCGACGAGTTGGTATTCGAGGGTGCTCAAAACGAACCGATGCTGCACAATATTATCGACTGGATCGGCGAGCCTGCCTTTCCGCTAGTGAAAAAATATCTAGATAATGGAGGCAGTCGTGAGGGCCGTTACGGTATCAGCATCTTTGCTCGTATTGCCCAGGTAGAAGGCTGGTAGCGAGGCATTCTTGCTGGCATACGAGTTCGTCCCAGACTGCTTGTATTTCTTTACTGGATACGACTGCGTCCTGCCAAACGTTGGGAAAACAGTCGAGGGCATATCCAGACCCTTTAGGTCCGAGTTCCACGACAGCCCAGAGCGTTTCTCCAGGTTGAGGGCCCTCTAGCCAAGCCTTTAATGCTGGGCGGAGAAAGAAATCTCGCCAGGCGATAAAGTCAAGGTCCAGGTCTCCATTTCCGTTTGTGACGGGAGTTTGGCAATGCGATCCCGTAAATGTGCGAAAGTGGACAAGCTCGCTGGACTGGAAGAGGTCGACTCGGTACTCCGATAGGCGGCTCCAAAAATCTTCTGGTCTGAGGTGTTTGACGATGGCCGGATGGGAATAGTCGAAATTAACGCGTAGGGTTTCGTCGTAGCGGCGTTTGTATTCATCGATCAATGCTAGACCTTTCTCGGGTGTTTCGGTGGCGGTATCGCGATGCCATTCGATTGCGGGCTTGAGCCCCACAGATTCCCCGTATTGAATGGCGACTCGAGCCACCTCAACGGCTTCCGGAATAGCCGTGTCGTGGTCGCAGAGCTGGACGTTGACATGGACGCAGCCGGTATCGCGGAACCGATCGAGCTTGGTTTCGACCTCCTCGACGTTCCCAATGTCTACCATTCCGATGAGGGCTAGGCCGCTTTTCTGGCAAGCTTGAACAGTGGTCGGGTTCGCTCCTGCGCTGAAGCCTTTAAATCCAGCATCCTTGGCTTCCTGCGTTTTGCGATCCATCGGCCACTCGTCCGATTCCGAGGGATGCCGCATGAGGGTCCATTCTGCGGCGCAGAGGTTGAGTTTAGGTTTTGACATGCGGATCGCACTTCAGGTTTATCGGGCCGCGGTGTCAAAACCTATGAAGCTTGGTATTACCCAACCCCCAAAATCATAGGCTCTAATCGTCCCATTCGATATCGGCGCCGAGTTTGCGGAGGTTTTCCGCGAAGTAGGGATGGGCCCGGCGAATCGGATCGGCTTTGCGAACGATGCTTTTGCCTTCGATGCTGGCGGCCATCATATACAATGCTACAGCGGCTCGAATGATATAAGGCGGCTCAACGGAGGCCGGTCGCAAGGGGCGATTTCCAAAAATGATAATCCGGTGGGGGTCGCTCATGACCGCGTGGGCACCGAACTTGGTTAGTTCTGGAAGCCAGGAAAAGCCGCCTTCATAAACTTTATTCCAGAAGTGCATGACGCCATCGGCCTTAGTTGCCAGCGCGATCATCAGGGGAAGCAGGTCGACTGGAAAGTAGGGCCAAGGGGCCGCTTCGATCTTGGGAAGCAAATTCGTCGTGTAAGGTTGTTGAATAAGAAAGGATTGGTTGGCTGGACAAACAGCAGTGTCTCCATCGTGATGGATCTTGACGCCCAGTTTAGCGAAGCTCCTTCCTATAAGATCAAAGTGCTGGGGCGTGGAATCGCTGACTTCTACATTGCCGCCCGTTATGGCGCCTAAAGCTAGAAAAGTGGCGACCTCATGGTGGTCAGAGGAAATACGAGTGCTGGCTCCACCCAGAGCATCTACCCCGGTCACTTTGAGCACGCTCGTACCAATGCCTTCGATTTGGCCCCCCATGGATTCTATAAAGCGGCAAAGATCCTGGACGTGGGGCTCGCTAGCAGCGTTAGTTAGCGTCGATTGCCCTTTAGCGATCGATGCGGCCATGACGAAGGTCTCCGTGGTAGTAACTGACATATAGTCGGCCCAGTGCTCGGCCCCGGCGAAGCCCTCTTTGATGGAGATCTGCAATTCGCCGTTGTGGGTTATATTCGCCCCCAGGTGCGCGAGAATTTCTAGATGCGGGTCGAGTTCCCGAATTCCTAGTGCGCAGCCCTTAGGATTGGAGTCCAGGTGTATGCGATTGAAGCGGTATAGAAGCGGAGCGAAAAGCAATACTGAGGAGCGCATCCCTTGGGGCAGGTCGTTCGAATCGAAGGAATCGGTCAGTTTGGAGTGGTCCAGACGCATGGTCTTGGCCTCGCGGTTCCAGTCGATTTGCGAACCGATTTGCCGGAAGAAGGTGACGAGCTTTTCAATATCGGTAATTGCCGGAACGTTGCTCAGTTCGATGGGTTCAGAGGTGAGCAGGCTCGCGCAGAGGATAGGGAGCACTGCGTTCTTGTTTCCGGAAGGAGCTATTCTTCCACTAAGGGGCTTTCCGCCATGTACGATTAGATCTGCCATATTAAAAAACAGGGCAGAGACTCAGTTCCCTCCAGCGGATTTTCAACGCCAATATTCCGGCGGGCTTGCCGGCGTCATAGAGGAAAGGATCAATAAAGTTTGATCTTTGACCGTTTATTATCATGAACGAGCTCTCCTGACATCAAGGCCCCGCCAGGTGATCGGGCCAAAAACTCCTTCATAACATTTAAAGCCAAAGATTCACGAGGATCCTGATCCCTAGGACAGGCACCCGAAATGAAAACGATACCAGAATTCCTTCGTCGGAAAGCGGCAGGGACGCCAGTTACTATGGCGACCTGTTATGATGCGGCTACCGCCAAGATATTGAACGACACGAGCGTGGACGCTCTTTTGGTTGGCGACTCCTGCGCTATGGTGGTCCATGGGCACGATACTACTATCCACGCAACGGTGGAAATGATGGCAGGTCACACGGCCGCGGTTCGGAGAGGTTCGGCAGACAAGGTCATCATCGCGGATTTGCCGTTTCTTTCTTATCGAGGCAGCGAAGACGCCTCAATTCAAGCAGTCTTATCCTTAATGCGGGCAGGGGCGAACGGAGTGAAAATCGAACGCTGCAAGGGAAACTCGGAGTTGATTACTCGACTCGTCGACACAGGAGTTCCGGTCATGGGGCACCTGGGAATGACACCCCAGTCGGTAAATGAATTTGGCGGATTCAAAATGCAGGCCAAAGATGAGCGATCCGCCCAGACTCTGCTTGAAGAGGCGCTCGAGCTGGAAGAAGCCGGTTGTTTCTCGATAGTTTTAGAATGCATTCCAGCATCCGTGGCGGAAAGGGTGACGGAATCGCTCGAGATCCCGACGATCGGTATCGGAAGTGGTCCTTCTACGTCTGGCCAAGTGCTCGTTATCAGCGATATATTGGGACTGGACTCGAAGTTCCAGCCGCCTTTTGCCCGTCGGTACATGGATGGAGATCAGATGATCGCTCGGGCGGTAGAGGGCTATTGCGAGGATGTGCGAGAAGGTGCATACCCGAGCGAAGGAGAGTTTCGTACATGATCTCAGTATTTCGTGAAATCCAAAAATGGTCGTCCCATCGGGATAGCGCTTTCACTGGTAAAACGATCGGATTCGTGCCGACAATGGGCGGCTTGCACGAAGGGCATTGCTCGTTGATTCGTCGATCGCTTGCGGAGAATGATGCAACGGTTGCGAGTATCTTTCTTAACCGCACGCAGTTCAATAGCGCGGCGGATTTCGAATCCTATCCTGCGAATTTCGAACAGGATCTGGCCCTCCTTCAAGACTTGGGTGTCGATGCCGTCTTTGCTCCGGACTACGAGACAATGTATGCAGATAACTTTACGTACGTCATCAAAGAAACGTCTGAATCCAAACTAATGGAGGGGGCTGAGCGGCCCGGCCACTTTGATGGAGTCCTCACGGTGGTGTTAAAGCTGTTGAATGTCGTGGGACCGGATCGAGCCTACTTCGGAGAAAAAGACTATCAGCAACTTAGATTAGTGAAAGGAATGGTTAGGGCGTTTTTTCTCCCAGTGGAAATCGTCGCTTGCGAAACCGTGCGAGCCGAAGACGGTTTGGCTTTGAGTTCACGCAACCGGAGGCTCTCTCGGGGCGCCCGAGTACTGGCCACTAAGTTTCCTCAGATACTGAATACAGCTGAAACTTGCGGAGAAGCGATACGCGAGCTGGAAAAAGCGGGATTCGATGTTGAATACGTAGAGGACAAGGATGGTCGACGATACGGGGCGGTTCGATTAGAAGGAGTTCGCCTGATCGACAATTTCGCTTTGCGGAGCATGAGAAAAGTTGGTGGGTGAATCGATGAATTTGTGTATCGACGTTGGGAATTCCCAATTGCATGGAGCTGTCTACGGAGATCAGGGGGAGTTGCTAATGCAGTTGCGGAAGGAGTCTTCTCACCGGGTTTCCAGCGATGAGATGGGTCTGTTCTTGGTTTCCGCTCTAAGAGAAAAGGGGCTCGATTCGGGCTCGATTGGCCGTATCGGTATCAGTTGCGTTGTGCCGGAAGAGACACACACCCTTCGTGTAGCCTGTCGAGATTATTTCAATACAGAACCTCTTTTTCTGGAAGCCGGGGTTAAAACTAAGCTTAAGATTAAGACAAGAAACCCTCTCGAAGTGGGCGCAGATCGTATAGCGAACGCGATCGCCGCTTCGGAACGCTATCCAAACGGGAATGTTGTCGTCGTCGACTTTGGAACTGCCATAACAGTCGATGCGGTTAGCTTTGAGAGGGAGTATCTAGGGGGCGCGATTTGCGCGGGCTTAGGTTTGGCCATGGAAGCCTTGGGAACGAAAACCGCTAAGTTGCCGCACGTTGAGATCGTCCGCTCGAAAAAAGCCTTGGGGAGATCCTCAATCGAAAGTATCCAAAACGGCTTGTACTTTGGGTATCTTGGTCTCGTGCGGGAGCTCGTCAGCCAGATCGGTGTTGAGGCATTTGGCCGTGATGCCCACAAGACGATAGCCACTGGAGGTTATTCCCAGCTTTATCGAGACGAAGATCTATTTGATGAGATCATTCCGGATCTCGTTCTCCAAGGAGTGAACACGGTTCTAAAATTAAATCCGATGGAAGTGGAGCCGGAAATGGCAGCCGCGGACAAGTCATGAAACGTTCAATGCTCAAATCGAAGATACATCGGGCGACTGTAACCGCTGCCGATCTTGAATACGAAGGGTCCATCAGTATCGACCCAGCGCTTTGCGGGGCGGCCGATCTCGTAGAATTTGAAAAGGTCGATGTATACAATTGCGATAATGGCAATCGCTTCCACACCTATGTGATTTGGGGAGAAGGGGGAGAGATCTGCATAAATGGAGCAGCGGCTAGACTGGCCCAGCCGGGAGATCGCGTGATTATCGCTAGCTACATAGAGGTCGATGAGGAGCGTATCGATACCTTTTCCCCGAAGCTGGTTTTGGTCGATGAGAAGAACGGAATCTCGTCGCTAAAGAATCCCGGCGTTAGGCGTCCCTAGAATAGGGCATAGCAATGTCGGTTGGCAGGCTATTGTTCGTAATAGCTGGTTTGCTCGGCAACGAGTCCATGACTGTCCATTTCTTCGGGAAGCTCGTATTTCACTTCTCTTGGAAGCTCGTTGATTAGGCCAGCGGCAACGGCCCCGAGGTCCTTTAGCTCGCATTCCCAAATTAAAATGACGTTCCATCCGGCTTCTCGGATCGCTTTTTGTTTCCTGCGGTCCCGTTCGACGTTCTTGCGAAACTTTGGAAGCCAATAGTCCTGATTCGATTTGGGAGTGGTGGCGATTTTGCAGTTTGGGTGGCGGTGCCAAAAGCAACCATGAATGAAAACGACAGTCCGATATTTTGGCAAGACGATGTCCGGTTTGCCCGGAAGCTTCCTATTTCGGGGCCCGTTGACCGTAAATCGGTATCCCAGGTTGTGCAGGAGGCTGCGAGCAATGAGCTCCGGTTTCGTATCTCGCCCCTTAACGCGGCTCATCACCCAGGAGCGATGCAATTTGGAAATCTTGTCTGGCATTTAATTGTTATCGATCGAGCTCAAAACCTCTTGGTAGTAGGCTCGAGCTTGGTCGTAGGCCTTCTTGGCGGCTGAGCGTTCCTCGTCGGATATTTGCCCTTTCTTGGATTCCCAACAAGTATCGGCTACCTTGATACACCATTCGGCACTCTTTTTATTCACCCTAATCGGATCGCCATCAACGTTGATGAAAATAGGATTCATATGAGCGCTGGGAAGGATGCGTAGCGCTACCCAGCTGGATTGGGCGATGTCCAAATCGAACTCTAGTGGCCGCGTGCTTCCATCGGCGAGCAGTTCCCTTCTAGCTGCCGGCTCTCCGTTGACGACGAGTTCGACGAGAACTTTTCTTGTGGAATCGATGCGACAGCGTTCAATGGGCCGATAGGGCTTCTCATCGAGGCGGCTATTTCGAATGCGTTCAGTTTCTTCAGTTATGGATGAGGGGCTTACCAGATCGAGTTGGCTTATTTCCCCATTCGTTCCCGGTTCGCCGACGTGGACTCCATCGATGCGAAAATCCATCAAATGGCTCATGCCGCCCCCACAATAGCTACGTCCGTTCTTCAACCCCTTAGT
>JAYZHU010000167.1:0-12290 GCA_036166175.1 Verrucomicrobiota bacterium
ATCCAGAGGATGTTCGGCTTAGAGGCGTTTTCTTCCGGCGTGGGAACGTGGGAATTGGCCCCTTGGGAAAAGGCGTTCGGCAGGCAGATCAGAGCCCCGAGAAAGAGGAAAGAGATTCGAATTCGATGCATCATACCGGAATCTCTAGCACCAATGGTCCAATTGGGGCAAAGGGATTTTTGCTGGCAGAGATTCCTTTAAAGCCGAGCAAACGATCGTAGGAGCGGGTTTGCCCCGCTATAAACACCCTCTGGAATCGCGGTCCTCGCTTGGCGGTACCGCTCCTACAAAAAAGGAAAGTTCGAGTTATTAACTCCGAATCCAAACAAAAAGGCGTTCCCCGAATCGGAGAACGCCAAAAAAAGATAAAACCAATATCGCGAAAGCCTAGCTATTTTCCCTTTGGCTTTTTCGATAGGCGTTCATCTTGCGGACATTGTCCCGGCCAACGGTCTCGCGGATCTTGGCGGCGAACTCTTGATTGATCTTCTTAGCCGCAGCTTGAAGCGTCTCTTTGTTTCCATTGTTGGCTTTTCGATTAGCTACCAAAGCCTCCGTTTTCTCTGTGATTAGCTTCTTGAGAGCCGCGGTCTGATCCGCGCTCAAGTCGCACTGTTCCGTCCACATGGCCATCTGCTTACCAACTTGCTTCTGAACGGCTTTGCTTTGGCCGAAGGCCACCATTGGAGCCATTAATACGAGAGCGATAACGAGTAATTTTTTCATAGTTCTAGTAGGGTTTGTGTAACTCAAGACAGCCGCTAGGCGACTCCCACAAAATAATTCGCCTCTTATCATAGCTCGATACTCCTCTAGATCAAACGTATTTATTCAGACCCAGTGGAATCGGAGAACTTGATACCGAACAATTCCGCGTCCTTGAGATAAATACGCAGCCGGACCGCTTTACCTTCTAATTTCCCCACATCCGATCCGTCGACCCACCGAACGACTCGCTAGATTTCATCGCCAAAAATGGGTAGGCATTGATCGAGATCGAAGCCTGGGATCGGCCTACCAGCTTCATCCTGAATCTCAAATCGCGCTTCCCCCGCGGCGGAGCTCGCATAGTTCACAGTTAATTCGTTTCCGCTGAACGTGAACGGCTTTGTGTACACCGTGCCACCTTCGTAGTCGGCGGATGAAGCAACAAATCCGTCCGTACGCAACGACTATCGCGTTAAATGAGAGCTGTCCTGTCCGTAATGAGACATTCGGTATAAATACAACTCGCGTTCGTTTCCTTAGACTAATCCCAGAGCTGGGGTATTGTCTCTAGCCACCCAATCCTGTAAAGTTGAACCGGGCCTGATAAAGGCCTACATGAATCAACGGTCATACTGATTCCCGCCACTGGTGGACGAATGAGTTAGATCGGCCGCTACCTAATAACTTAGAGCGTAATGAATAAATGGAATTCGCTTGGCTATCTAAATGTAGGAGAGGGTTTGTCCCTCGATAGAGCGAATCGACTGAAAGGAAATAGGAAAATCGCGGCCCCGCATGGCGTGGGCACTTCCCACAACGAATAATCTAACAAGCTCTTAGGTGAGAGAAAGACTTCGGATGTCAGGCCTGCGCCTTCAGCAACTCTTCCCTAACCCTGACGGCTAAAGTTCCAAGGCGTTCAGGCTGCAACATCCAGGTAGTGACATTGAACCCGTCTTCTCGAGGCCGGGCTATCGCCACCGATGGATCACCGTCTAGCAGCGCTTTCTGCACATCGAACCCCGACTTGGAAAAAGCCCCCTTTTTGAAGGTAAGCACTAGAGTTGGTACTGTATTCGGAGTTTGAGGGATGATACTCTCTGTCTTCAAGCCATCGATGGAGGCGAACTGCTCTTTCAGCCAGTCGACTTGCATCTTCCATCCCTCATATTCCTTCTTGTAGTCGATTTCCAAGAATCGCTCCACGGCGATCCACATAGCCACCATTTCTTCCTTGTTCACTTTCATCCCACGACCAATCCGGTCGGAAGCCGGTGGGCCATTGAAGCGAGCAGCTGCGACAAGATCTTTGTTTCCCAACAAAAGACCCGCGCTTTGGGGGCCGCGTATGGCCTTGCCGCCCGATATGGCGACCAGGTCGTACCCTATTTTGGTGAATTTCCACAAATTCTCTCGTGGCGGAATTCCCGCCGCCGCATCATTAAAGGTGGGAATACCGTACTCCTTGCCGATCTCGACAAACCTCTCGTGCTGCACCGCCCCATCGAGATTGTGGGCATCGGTAAAATACAGCATGGCTGTCTTCCGGTTGATGGCCTTAATCAATTCCCGCTCGCTTTCCACCACAACCAGCTTCACGCCACAATTAATAATAGCATGGGTGTATCCGACGATATGCGACTTTTGCACGATAACTTCGTTTTTCATGCCTCTCAGGTCGATAGGGATCCGCTTAGCCTTATCTTCGTCTAGTCCAGTGAGAACCCCCGCTGTCGCCAAGGTCATCGCCGAGGCCGCCCCGGCGGTCACCATGGCGGCTTCGCAGCCGACTAGGTCCGCTATCTTCTGGCCCACGGCATCATGCAGTCCATCAAGGGATACATATTCTCCCGCAGTCGCCTTATAGGCATCGAGCACCCCTTCCGGCATCATGCTGGCCGTCATGGAAGTATAAGCGCCAGCAGCGTTGATGATGGGTTTTACGCCAAGCTCGCCGAAATAGTCACGAACGACTTTATTTGCTTCCTCTTTGCGCTCATACGCATTACTCGAGATGGCGCTTCCAGCGGTAACGCCACCCACCAAGGGCAGCCCTGAAAAGCGTTTCAGAAGTTTGCGGCGGCTCAGCATGACTACTCGTCGGCAATCTCCACGATCATTTCGATTTCCACAGCGATATTATTGGGCAACGAACCCATCCCTACTGCCGCCCTGGCGGGCTTACCCAAGTCGCCAAATATGGAGGTCAAAACCGCCGTGGCCCCATTCATGACCGCCGGCTGTTGCGTGAAATCGATCGGGCAATTAACCATACCATGAACTTTCACGATGCGAGTGACGCGATCCAGGCTGCCGATTTCATTCCGCAGGGAAGACAACAAGGCGATCATGGCCAATCCAGCCGCATCATATCCTTCCTCGATGGTCAGGTCCTGCCCTACTTTACCCTGAACCGCTCCGCCCTCCGGCTTCCGCGGTCCATGACCGGAAAGGAAAACCAGGTTTCCAGTTCGCACGGCCGGCACGAAGTGATCATTCGGCTTGGCACCCGTGTTGAACTCAATTCCTAGCTTTTTGGCTTTCGCCTCGTATCCGGGACTTTGGGCCACGATGGGTTGGACCAGAGCTAAAGCGGCGATCACCAGCACGGCTTTCGAGCGTGAGAGGTATTTACAATTCGTATTCATCATTTTGGTGGATTTATAAATTGTTGCACTTCAGGCCGGCCTGGGGAGGGCGGAATATCGACTTCTTCCCAGGCAGGGCTGGCCATTCCGTTCCGATCCCAAACCACTTCCCCGTCAAGGATCGTCAATTCGCATTCCAGCAGGTACTTGCCATCAAGGCGCGTCCTGGCTACGTCGATAAAACCGAAAGTTCCTTCCCGTCTCCGCAAAACGGCTACATCCGCTAAGGCTCCAACGCTCAGGTGCCCGAGTTCCTTATCGATCTTGATCACTTGAGCCGGTTTCCAAGTCGATGCTTTGACCACTTCCTCTAAGGTCATTCCCAAATTGAGTAGCTTGGACATGACATTGAGCTGATTCTTCATACCCGCATTTATGCTTCCCGTATGCAGATCCGTACTGATTGTTTGGGGACGCATACCCTGCTCCAAAGCAGCTGTGGCCACATTCCAGCGAAAGCTGCCAGCTCCATGGCCGACATCCATGATGATACCGCGGTCGATTGCTTCCATAACGAAGGGCTTCAGCTTTCCGGATCTATCGACGATCGATTCCCGGCCCCAAGCATCGGCAAAGCAGTGAGTGAAAAGATCGCCTGGATTCAGCTCCTCCAGAAGGAGACGTTCGATCGACAATGTCGGCTGGGCCCTTCCAAAATCAATCATGACCGGAATATTTGCCCACTGTCCCGCTTCTACCGTTCGTTTGACCGGAGTCCAATCAGGTCCTTTGTAGTGAGCCAACTTAATGCCTACTATGTATTCGCGAAACTCGTACGCTTTCATCGCGGTCAACCTAGCATCCATATCGTAAAGATCCTGCTCTTCGGGATCTCCAGCCATGCCAGCGCCCACGATATTGAGAAAAGCTTTAATTCGGGTCTTCGAGGTATCGATGGTCTGCTCTTTGAATAGCTCGAAGTTTCTCCAGCCCGGCCCTCCCGCATCTACTGCTGTGGTTACTCCATGCTGGAGCGTGAATCCATCCGGCGGCAACGAATTAAAGCTATTAGCCAAATAAGCTCCATCCCGGGTTCCCCAAAAAACGTGGACATGCAGGTCGATCAGGCCCGGGGTTACGTAGAGGCCGGAAGCATCAACTACTGTGTCTGCTTGACTAGCAGGGATCGATCTTTCTACTGCCGCGATGCGATCGTTCTTGATGGCTACATCGAATACGCCATCTCGCCCATTCTTGGCATCGACAACATGGCCGCCTTTGACTAGAATATCATAATCTTGAGCTGATCCGAGGAATGGCAGCGAAATTAGTGTTAGAGCGAAGCGCCAGGGCTTAATCGTCTTCATCAGAAATCTAGGTAATTCAGATTGGGAACAGAAGTACAGCATAGATCCAAGATCCTCAATTCAGCAACGAGTTGCAAGCGGATAGATTGTGAAGAGACAGAGCCAAAAAATTCTTTAACATCGTTTTATTCTTGCTTCGCTTCGTTGAGGTGCCGCTTCGCTCGGTACCTTCCGCTCGCTG
Source organism: Verrucomicrobiota bacterium (assembly GCA_036166175.1). Classification (GTDB taxonomy): domain Bacteria; phylum Verrucomicrobiota; class Verrucomicrobiia; order Opitutales; family Opitutaceae; genus Pelagisphaera. The sequence goes on from JAYZHU010000167.1 coordinate 4,845, forward strand.
GTTGCTCATGAAAATCCGTAGGAGCGGCTTTAAGCCGCGATCCCATTGGCCCCAGCGAAGGCGGGGACTCCTAGTCGCGCGAAGCGGGACGGTGTTAAAGATCAAAAAAACATCGCTCTCCCGCGAATGCGAGATCGCTAGTTGCTCCTCCGAGGCAAACAGGCGCCTCTTCCGTCTTCTCCCGCGACCGCGGGATACGCCGAGACATAGGTTCGGTTGGATACGCTAGCGTCTATGATTTTTAGGAACGTCCTGCATTCGCGGGGCGATGTTAAAATACAAAACAAATCAGGTCCGCGTAGGCATCATGCAGATCAGCAACAACGGATCGTATCCTGTTAAACATCCAACCCAATTTCACTCCCCTCTTGGGCCGTAGACAACCTCTTCAGATCCTAACTCCAAAGCCCCCAGGTCAGGAGCCGATCCAGTATAGTCATCATTGATATTGGGCATGGCCAAGCCGGCATCGACGGCCGCTGAACCTCTCCGCAATCGGAAATCCACTGAATCGGAGGCGTATCCTACATGGGGCGTGGCGGGATCGGGTAGTATCATCTTTTCGAATATGTCCGTATCCAAGAGGACCCCGTTCTTTTCTTGGCCGGTTTTCCTTCGAAATTCTTCTAGGGAGTGAAATTCTCCGTACTCCACCGATTCGAAATCACGCATTTTTCCTTTGGGCACGCCCCACATGAACTTGGGCAGTCTGTTATCGTTTACCCGATAGCCATTGTAATCGGTCGAGCTGTAGCTCGTATGATTGAGCTGTCGCAGTACCGGCTTTTGGGGATGGTTGGTCCCAATAACAAGATTGTTGCGGTAGTGGGCGTTGGAGAGACCCGAGGTGTTACTATTTTCAGCAATAAAAGTATTGTGATAGGCAAGTACTCCGGCTGGATTCGATCCTCCGGTCTTGATAGCCCCACCCCATGGAACATTGTAAACGAGGTTGCGAATAAAGTACACGGGGCCGCCAAACATAGGTTGGGCGCTCAATCCGTGATGGGCTGCATTGAATCCGCGATTCTGATACACGCGTATATTGTGATTCCCTCCATCAGTTTCAATGAAATCGTCCACTGAGAGAAATACATCATTATTATGGATATCAATGGATACGCATTTCAGACCCAGATCCTTTTCCGGCAGCCCATAGGTACTGATGCAAATGCCATCGTGAAAAAAGGAGACTTTGTTGTGCGATATGACATGACCCGACCCATATACCTTGACCCCGTAATAGGAGTTGACTGGCGAGGGGCCGTAAGTGGTCATTCCGTTCCACCCATTCAACCGATAATGGTCATCGCGGCCTATCATGACATTATCCGTAATGTAGAAATCCTTGGATCCAGCCCACTCGTTGTGCACGCCAATCCCCACGTCTTCAAGACGGCAGTTCTTGACCGTGAGGTTCGAGCAGCCGAGGACATCCTTCAGGCCCGCATAAATCGCTATCTCGGTATTACGCAGCGTCAGCCCTTCGAAAATGTGGTGATCGGCTGCCATAACATCGAACAGCTTATAGACATTGTCGCCATCGAATATGACTTCACCATCACCGGCTGCCTTGATGGTGATAGGCTTTTCCGCGGTGCCGTCTAATGTGAATACATACGACCCATGAAATGGAATCTGATGGGGGTTCACATAGTCGCGTCGGTCCGCCTTGTATATTCCCGCATGAACCAGAATGGTGTCGCCCGGATTCACCGGACGGGTGCGAACAACATCCCAATCACCAAGACCGGGCCCATAATAGGCCTCGAGCAAACCGGTAAACGAAGGTTCTTCACGAGGGCCCTCGTGATTAGGGGGATAGACGTGCAGTACGCGCCCCCCTGAGTAAGTCTTTGGATACGTTCGCGTTGTCACTTCGACTGTCTGCGTTGCGGATCCAATCACCCCATCCGGATCCGACATCTCAAACGAGCACTCATAGGTCTTGCCCGACTCCAATCCAAAAACGCTTCCGGCAAACATGCGCGGCGTCCAGAACTCTAAGTATTCGCGAGCCCGCCATACCTTCTCGTCCCCAATACGCAACAGTGGCTGCCCTTCTCTCCACGATCGTTCCCCAACTTCGCGGAACCGCACGGAAACTGTGGCATTGCGATTGTCGTCTCCAGAGATCTTCCACTCAAAACCAGCGTTATGGAAAGTAGCAGGTTCAACGATGAACTCCCCCGCCGAGACCGAGTCACTTGCGGATAGAGGAAATAATGGAATTAATGAGATAAAGGCGGCGGGGATCAGGTACTTTGGTTTCATGAGGAACTAGAAAGGGCTACGATAGCGGGCCTAAATGTTTTGTAAACCGCAGAGACCGCAGAGTTCGCAGACGAAGATTTTTGAAGTCGCCCACGAAACGGGCAGATTCGATCTCGCAGTGTGGATTCACGTGAACTCGGACTCGCTCAAAGGTCGAGATTTACTTTATTACTTTGAATTAGGAGCGGAACGACATCCCCTGCCTACGCGTCGGCGTCAACCCTGCTAAAAGGAATGAGGATTCATACTAACTGACGACCTGTAGGAGCGGGTTACGCCGTGATTATTATAGGTAGTGGCTTCATATAGCGGTCCCGCATGGCGTGGACCGCTCTCACAAAAATTCTTCTTTTTCTAAACTAGCACCAATGGGCTCCAAGGGCTTCCGTATAGACGGCGTACAAGCTTCGGCTCGCTGTCATGAAAAGCCGGTTACGCCAAGGCCCGCCAAAGCAAACATTGCTGCATATCTCCGGCAACACGATCTGCCCAATCCGCTGCCCTTCGGGCGAAAAGACGTGCACGCCATCGTAGCCTTCCCCTACCCAACCAGCGCTCGACCAGATATTTCCATCGCGATCACAGCGGATTCCATCCGCCAAGCCTGCCACGGTCTCGCCATTCAGCTCTATTTCCATGGAAACGAACTCTCGGCCGTTCCGCGCTTTCGAGCCATTGACATCCCAAACCTTGATGTTTTTGGGGGCGTCAGGGTAATGCGAAGCTCCGGTATCGGCGACGAAGACCTTCTTATAGTCGGGCGAAAAGCACAAGCCGTTAGGCTTGTAGATCTCGTCGGTCACCATCGCTACCTTACCACTCGGATCGATTCGATAAACGGCTTCTTTTAATTCCAACTCAGCCTTGTTGCCTTCGTAGTTACCCAAGCTTCCATAGCCGGGATCGGTAAACCAAATGCTGCCATCCGGATGCTCAACCCCATCGTTTGGAGCGTTGAGTGGCTTCCCATTAAAAGTATCCGCCAATACCGTAATCGTGCCGTCCACTTCGTAGCGTGCCACGCGACGAGCTCCATGCTCGAAAGAGATTTGCCGGCCTTGCCGATCGAAAGTATTTCCATTGCTGTTGCGAGCGGGCTTACGCAGCACCGTTACTTCATTGTCGTCTTGCAACCAGCGATGCTGAACATCTTTGGGAATATCACTCCAAACGAGATAGCCGCCCCAACCGCTCCAAGCCGGCCCTTCCGCCCAATACATTCCCGTGTACAGGCGCTCGATGGGCGTATTGCCGATCTTGTACTTGGCGAACGCGGGTTCCAAAACGATGACATCCGGTTCTGGATACCGAACGGGCGGAGCTCCTGGACCGTAGTCGCGAGCGATTAGAGGAGCAGCGGCAGCAGCTCCAATAGTTGATAGGAAGGTTCGACGTGTGAGGGGCGGTTTTTCCATCTTCAGTATATAGGTTTTGGCCTTGGCCAGTTGGGATAGGCTTACGAGTTTCCCAGATTTCCCTGCATCCTTTCAAGCGTGGACTTCGCTGGAATTGCAAATTTGAGGGACACAACGGGACCTAAAGGTTGATTTCCCAAAAACAAGCCGCTGAACTCTCTGGACCTCTTCCGTCTTATAAACTTTATCCCGATGAAAGCGATCGTCGTCATGTTCGACACTTTGAATCGGCACTTCCTGCATAACTACGGGTGCGATTGGACGCATGCCCCCAATTTCGAGAGACTCGGCGAACGGACAGTCACCTTCGACAACGCTTGGGTCGTTAGCATGCCATGCATGCCGGCCCGGCGGGACATGCACACCGGTCGGCTGAACTTCCTGCACCGCAGTTGCGGGCCCATTGAGCCTTTCGACGGCTCTCTTCCGGAAATCCTCAAGAACAATGGCGTCTATTCTCACCTAATCACAGATCATTACCACTATTTCGAAGAGGGAGGAGCCACCTACCACACGCGCTACTCCAGCTGGGAATTCAATCGGGGCCAGGAATGGGATCCCTGGAAAGGCGAAGTCAAGGATCCAGATATTCCAGAACTCCATCCAGGGCTGGAACGTCAAGCCAACCGGCAAAACTGGGTCAACCGCAAGTATATGGATACGCCCGAAAAGCAATCTATCGCCCAGACCTTTGATCAATATATCGAATTCATAAATACTAATTCCGATCAGGACAACTGGTTTCTGCAAATCGAAACCTTCGATCTCCACGAACCCTATTTCACTCACGAGAAGCACAAATCACTCTATCCCAATCGCTATGAAGGCGGCACTTACGACTGGCCGGAATATCGGCCACTGGACGAAAGCGATCGCGACGCCATTGAGTATGTTCGCTACCAATACGCTGCTGACCTGAGCCTTTGCGACGAGCATCTAGGCCGAGTGCTAGACACGATGGACGAACACAATCTGTGGGAAGACACTCTACTCATCGTCTGCACCGATCATGATTTTCTGCTGAGCGAACACGATTGGTGGGGAAAGAATCGCATGCCCTTCTACAACGAGATCGCCCATATCCCGCTTTGGGTTTGGGACCCGCGCTGCGGAAAAAAAGGGGAGCGACGGCAATCGATCGCTCAGCTTATCGACTTCGCCCCAACGATTCTTGACTACTTCGGCTTAGATCCGACTTCCAGCATGATGGGACAAAACCTCGCGAACGTCGTCGCCGAAGATCAGGGATCCCGCGACACGGCTCTGTTTGGCCTTTTTGGCGGACAAGTGAATATCACGGATGGTCGACGGGTCTACATGCGGGGTCCCGCTAGCGAGGAGAATACTCCGCTTTTCCAATACACGCTCACGCCCACTCACTTGCCCCATTCATTCGATATCCAGGAATTGCAGGACATACAATTGCAAGAGCCCTTTTCTTTCACCAAAGGATGCCGGACGATGAGAACTGCTTCCAAAACGCTGCACAAGTCTATCCAGCACGAGTTCGGTACCCTTCTATTTGATCTGGAAAACGACTATGAGCAAAGGACAGCCTTGGAAGACGAAGAGATTGAAACTTTAATGAAGAAATTGCTCGTTCAAGAAATGGAGAAAGTAGAAGCCCCACCCGAACAATACGAGCGACTCGGCCTAAGATAATGAAAATCCAAGAAATACGATTGCTGCCTCTGCGTGGAGCCACACCGGATGGCGGATGGGATGAACGCTTCCTCGACGAAGAAAACAATCTCCACACCTTAGTTGAGGTCATCACCGATGAAGGGATTACCGGCATCGGAAGCGTATTTACCTCAGCTACGCTGATCGAAGGAGCGATAAACGTTATCAAACCGTTCCTGATCGGCGCTTCAGCTCTCGACCCCGCCGCGACCAGCGAGCGACTTCACCAACAGAGTTTTTGGCAAGGGCGCGGTGGAGCGATCACCCACGCCGTGTCGGGCGTCGATATCGCCCTCTGGGACATTCTGGGCAAAGTCTGCCAGCAGCCGATCAGCCGCCTCCTCGGTGGGCGCTACCGGGAAACGATCCAACCCTACGGTTCCATCCTAATGGACGATATGGATGTCCTCAGGGCTCGACTAGAGAATGGCATGGACCGAGGGTTCAGGGCCTTCAAAATCGGTTGGGGGCCTTTTGGCCGCGTGAACAGGGAGACGGATGAAGCCTTGGTGCGGACAGCTCGGGACACCGTCGGTCCCGATGCAAAACTCATGGTGGATGCCGGTGGCTCCGACGCGTTTTGGCCACATGGATACAAATGGGCTCTGCAAACGGCTAAGATGCTAGCCGACTACGATATCACCTGGTTCGAGGAACCCCTCAGACCCGACGACATCGAGGGTTATGTCAAACTGACAGAGAACGCGCCCATTCCTATAACCGGATGCGAAGTCCTTACACGGCGGCAATCATTCATCGAATGGATCGAACGACGGGCCGTCGACTATATACAGCCGGACGTCACCAAAGTGGGTGGAATCAGCGAGGAGTATCGGATCGCCCAATACGCCGATGATCATTACATACAATTCGTTCCTCATGGCTGGAACACCGCCATCGGTCTTGTGGCCGATCTGCAGCTCGTGGCCGCTACTGCCAATGCCCAATGGGTGGAGTACATTACTCTGGCTCCCTATATCGAAAAGCTTCTCGCCAAACCCATAACCATCGACGACGAGGGTAACATCGCCATCCCTAACGGCCCGGGGTTGGGAATCGAGTTGAATCCCGACGGCATCGCCAAATTCACCGGAGGGATGGAATTAACGCCGTCGGAACTCTGACGCCTTTAGCTTTCATTAACTCCTTTCACGGCGATGCGTTGCTAATCATTGGGTACTCCGAGACAAACATCGACATGAATAATGAACTCCAAAGCTGAAACCGAGTATCGCTACGAAAAGCTAACTTGGCCTGAGATCGACGACGCCATCGAGCTGGGTAAAGTGTGCATTCTTCCTTGCGGGGCCATCGAGCAACACGGCCCTCACCTGCCGCTCGATGTCGATGTCCTATGTTCCTCGAGTATCGTTCTCGGCGCTGGCCGATCCGAGCCCAGGAACACGCTTGTCTTACCTCCAGTGAATTTTGGATACACGGGACATGTCATGGATTTTCGAGGAACAATCAATAACGACTTTCATCACTTTATCGATCACGCTCTCAATATCGTCAAATCCCTAGCCGATAACGGATTCAAGAAAATCATCCTCCTCAATGGACACGGCTCTAATATGCCCAACCTCAACCTGGTAGCCCGCCGAGGCAACCTGGAGACTGACGCCGAGTGCATACTCACTGCCTGGTGGGACCTGCTCAAAGTAGATCCAGATTTCATGCCCAGTTGATGCCAAAGGGCCTATCCCGGGGGCAGCATACTGAGTGAACAGAAACAATCTAATTGCCCTGCAACAATAGACACGCACAAATCATGCTCAACATGCCCACAGCCTATGTAGGTAGGGAGGAATGTCTCAGTCCTCCGAAACCCTGTCAAAACGGAGGACCGCTTGTCCAGCCATAGCCTTGGCGAAGGCTGGAGCCGGGCCTCCCTACCTATCTTAGTCCTGGAAACCAAACAACGTATCCAACTAGCCAAGTAAAACTAGAGCTTTATCACCCAATGAAAATTTCCGCTGTTATTCCCTACGTCGCCTGGATCGGCTTCCGAAATCAACTGCTTGTCAAAGTCGAGGCCGATAACGGCCAATACGGCTGGGGCGAGTCCGGATTG
>JAYZHU010000168.1:0-16087 GCA_036166175.1 Verrucomicrobiota bacterium
GTCAGCCAACAGGGCTTCAGCAATCGCTTCCCTCATGTACCTCTCGTGCTCCTGGCCTTCCAACATATTTACAAGCCAAACTATTTACTCTCTACTCCACGGCAAGCAACCATACATATTCCCAACGAATCAGGCCACCACTCGATCAGATTTCTTCGGTCTTATCGACGATTTATGGTCGCTTTAGCGACCAAGCTCGTTACCTCATCCCAGCAATGATACGCAGCCAGGAAACTATCGATTTGCTCTTGAACCGCCGATCTTTGCTCGCCGGAAGCCTCGTTCCTCCCGGCCCTTCGGAAAGCGAGCTAGAAACAATCCTCCGCTGCGGCACTCGCGTGCCGGACCATAAGGGGCTCAACCCTTGGCGCATCCATGTCGTCGACCGGGCCAACCAAGATAAGCTTCACGCGAAGCTGCCGGAACTTCACGAGGGAGATCCGGCTAGCCTGGAAAAAACCAATAGCAAGGAAGCTAAGACAGCCCCTCTATTGCTGATCGTTTCCTCGAAAATCGAGTCGGACAAGGCTCCCCGGAGCGAACAGATCCTTTCCGGAGCTGCCGTTTGCCAGAATATTATCGTGGCATCGGCCGCTCTCGGGTTCCGAAGTCAATGGCTCACCGAATGGTTCGCCTACAATAGTGAAGTCAAAGCGTTAATTGGAATTCCCGAACACGAGGAAATTATCGGCTTCATCTATATTGGCAGCGAACACGAGTCCCCAAGAGAACGACCACGACCTGAACTCAATGAGATCGTGCAGAAACTAGAGCTCTAAAGATGTTCCCCGGATGAGGGTAATCGAATCCAGAAAAATCAGCTCTCGTTGCTTTGGCAAAGCTCCGCGTAAGCTTTGATCTTGGCTCGTACATTCGCCAATCCGTTTCGACGATTAGGCGAAAGGTGCTGGGTGATCCCCACTTCAGCTAGGAAATCGGGCTTTAAACGAATGATGTCTTCCGGCGTTTCGCCGCTGTAAAGTTCGCATAACAAAGCCGCAGTACCCTTCGTAATAGCGGCATCAGAGTCCGTGTGAAAATAGCATTTGCCGCCCTTGAACTCAGGAAAAATCCACAACTGCGACAAGCAACCCTCGATCAAGAAGGTATCAATCTTGTAGGCCTCATCTAAGGCCGGATGGCTCTTGGCTCGGTCTATTATGTAGGCGAAACGCTCGTAATGATCGTCGAACGGCATTAGCTCTTCTACAATTTGGTCCCTTTTCGTTTCAATACTCATCAGATCTGATACCACGAATAGGCGTGAGCCGAACCTGTCAATCAGAGCCTTTAGAACAGCTTCGATTTCCCCAAAGAAAACTCGATCCATTGCCAACTCTAGCAAAAAAGAATTGAATTGGGACCTTGCCAAGCAATGTTCCCCCTTTCTTCGTTTACGCCAATGGCAATTAACCGTGAGCAGGAAAGCCGGGTACCCAGGGGATTTAATCCAAAACCTTATTCCTACCATCAGGAAATCGAGATCGAAATCGAATCCCTGACTAACATGGGCCAGGGTGTGGGTCGAGACAACGGTTGGGTCGTCATGACTCCATTCGCCCTTCCCGGAGAGCGGGCCCAGGTCCGCATCTATCGGAACAATAAAAGCTATTCTGAGGCGGATCTCGTCCAGGTTCTACAGCCATCGCCCGATCGGATCAATCCCGTTTGTCCAGTCTTTCAAAAGTGTGGCGGTTGTCAGTATCAACACCTTAAATACGAAAGCCAGCTGGAATGGAAGACTCGCCAAGTGAAGGAGTTGCTCTGGCATATGGCTCGAATCGAGTCAGAAGTACTACCCGCCATCCCGTCACCCAAGACTTACGGGTATCGGTCTAAGCTCACACCCCACTTTCCTAAGCCGAAAGCGGGAAAGGCGATAGAAATCGGTTTCCTAAGGCAAGGTACACGTTCCAAATATATCGAAATCGAACAATGCCCTCTCGTTTCCGAGACAATGAATCAGGAACTGAAGCGCCTTGGGGAGCAAACGCAGAAACTGCATAGGGAAAAGCCATTCAAGAAAGGGGCCACACTGCTGCTCCGGGAACATTTGGACGGGATATCAACCGATCCCAAGGAGATCATTCGAGAGCGGGTTGCCGGAATTGTCTTCTCGTTTCCAGCAGGCGAGTTCTTTCAGAACAACCCTAGCATACTGGAAGATTTAACCAACTATGTCGGTCGCAAGGCAAGACAAGGAAATACTAGTCATCTAATCGACGCCTATTGCGGGAGCGGCCTTTTCAGCCTCACTTCCGCCCACTTGTTCGAATCCGTAATCGGGATCGAAGTATCGGAATTGTCCGTACAACACGCGACCCAGAACGCTTCTGCCAACGGCATCGAGAATGCCTCCTTCGTTCTCGGCGATGCGGCAGCCCTTTTTGAGCAGATCGATATCGCGGGAAGGCAATCCGCTGTGGTGATCGACCCACCGCGCAAGGGGGCGAGCCAAGAGTTTCTGCATCAGCTCATCGCATTCGGGCCAGCCAGAGTCGTCTACGTTTCATGCAATCCAGCGACGCAAATGCGCGCTTTGAAGATGCTGACGCAGGAGGATTACTCAATCGAGGAGATCCAGCCTTTCGACCTTTTTCCGCAGACAAAACATCTTGAATGCGTGATCACGCTCGCCCGAAGCTAGCAGTATAAGCGGAAGGCTTAACTTTCTTGGGACGCTTTGCCACCTGGCGGAGCCACTTCTTGAGACTCTGTAGCGGCCTTCGCTTCCTTCTCTTGAGCTTCAATCGATTCTTCTACTTCAACTTGAACGGATTCTTCGATCGTCGGGGCCCCCAGCCAATCGTCTGACAAGCTCGATCAGGACCGCTGGATTGAATGGCTTCGCTAGAGCTGGGTAGGCTGCACCCTCCAATCTGAGCGTCTTTTCTTCGTAGGTACTTTCCTGTTCTTTCTTGTCCAGCAAGGAGGTCAAAAACAGCGTCGGCAAGGACTCTCCAATTCTCGAACTACGTATCTCCTTAACGTATCTCCTTAACAACCTTTGATCCATTCATATCCGGGACGAGAACGTCCGAAATGAGAAGTGAAGGTCGATCCCTTAACACCAATCCAATCGCGTAACGCCTCTCGAGAGCATGCAAGACGTGGTAACCTTCCTTCTCAAGAATTGCGGAAATGAGCGCTCCGGTATAGCGGTTATCTTCCAAAACGACGATTTTTCGCTGCGTTGCCATGGTCTGTAATCGGAACCTCAGTTCCCGCTGAGACTTAGATTGGCAGTATCATGCAAACCTTCAGCTGTTCTAAACACGTTTACATGTAATTGAATGCTAGAACTGATCGATATCAGCTCGAACGTATAAGCCGGGGTACTGCTGATTTCACAACTTGGACTCCAATTCCCAAATCCGGTCCCGAAGCTCCGCAGCTTTCTCGAATTCCTCTTTGGCCACGTGCTCTTTCAATGACACCTTCAATGCTTCTATCTCAGCCGGGCTGACAGGTTGGCCCTTCCCTTCCGGAGTTTTTCCTTGATGTTGCAATCCGCGATGAGCCTTTCGCAAGACCGGTTCTAAATCGCCAGAGAATACTTCGTAGCAGCTGGGGCAGCCCAACCTGCCAAACTCCTTGAACGCGTCTTCCGTAAATCCGCAATACTGGCAGGCCAGGCCGCTCTTCTTAGCATTTGCCTCTCCCCCAGAGGGACCGGTAGGCACCGTCATTTCGCAAACAATATCGATCGTTTCAGGGCTGTCCGCTTCGGACGCCAATTTGCATGCGCTGCACACAGCGAGCTTCTCAACCGCTCCACCAACAATTTGCGTTAAGTGAACGGTCTTCGAGTTCGGACAATCGCTACATTCTTTGGGAAGCTTATTGGACATCAAAGGCTTTTCCGTTTTTCCCCTATATTCGGCAATAATCTCCGAAAAAATAGGGGAAATAGGTGTCCTCGGGACCAGCCACCAAAAAACTAAGGTAGCGAGGTGTACCAAGAGGCAATTGAGGCTGTGGGCGATCTCACGCCTGCATTGAAGCTACAGCGGCCAAGCCGAGCGTCCAGAAATTGTAGCATACTCTTCCAGTCTTACCCGGCATAGCTCAACGAGCGACGACTGGCCTGCTATCTCTACATCTTACCACAGGCAGGATGCCTGCACCCTTTTCGAGCCGGCTACAACATTCTGCCTGGCTTCACTTTGAGAGCCTGTGGAAAGCGCTTAGTCCACTTGGAAGCATCTCGCCTAAACTGGTCAACTTGCTTCGGAGCCGCTCCAACGAAGCGATTCGTCTGGGAAACCAGCGATTCTAACCGACTCAAAGATAGCGGTATCCGATCATCAGTAGCCAATCTGCCAAGCAAATCCGCTTCGGCCGGTCGCCCTTCTCGAATCTCTTTGCTGGCCGCGAGGGCGTTTTCCTTAATCGCCAAGTGGGCCTCTTCTCGACCGGCTCCCGCTTTCACGGATTCCATAAGAATCGTCGTTGTCGCCAAAAATGGCAACTGAACAGAATTCTCAGAATGTATCGCTTTACCGAATACATTCATTTGGCGAAGCACTGTCAAGAAACCTTCCAGGAGCCCATCGATCGCGAAGAAGGAATCCGGCAGCATTACTCTACGCACTACAGAACAAGAAACGTCTCCTTCATTCCACTGCCCGCCCGTCAGTCCCGATGCCATGACTACATGGCCTTTCAGGATCGTGCCAAAGCCGTGTATACGCTCGCTCGTTCGACAATTAACCTTGTGAGGCATGACAGAGGAGCCAACCTGCCCTTTCGAAAAACCTTCACTCATGAGGCCCTGCCCGGCCATTAGCCGAATTGTCGTCGTCAAATTAACGGCAGGGGAAGCCAACTGCTCCAAGGCGGTAACTGTATCCAAATCAACACTCCTTGGATAGACTTGGCCAACGCTGCTTAACACTTTACCGAATCCCAAGTGCTTCACGATACTCTTTTCCAGTTGGGCCACCTTTTTCGCGTCTCCTTCGAAAAGCGTCTGCTGATCCAGCTGGGTGCCTACAGCTCCTTTCAATCCTCTCGCCGGATACCGTTCCACTAGATCGTCAAGGCGGTCTAAGCTCACCAGAAGTTCCTGCCCCGCCATGGCGAAGCGCTTTCCCAGCGTAGTCGCCTGGGCCGGAACATTGTGGGTGCGGGCCGTAATCATCAGATCCCGAAACTCCACCGCTCTTTCCGCCAATTTGTTGAGACAGGCGACCGCCTTAACGCGTACGAGATCGAGAGAGCGAATCACCTGGAGTTGCTCCACGTTTTCAGTCAAATCTCGACTCGTCATTCCCAGATGGGCCAACTCATAGCCAGCCAAAGCTGAAAACTCCTCGATCCGGGCTTTCACATCGTGCAGGACTTTGCGCTCTATTCTGTCGATGGATGCCAAGTTTACCGAGTCCTTGACCGATTCATACGCCTTGATCGCTTTCAGCGGTATTTTTAACCCCAATTCTCTTTGGGCTTTCATGACCGCGATCCAATAATCACGCTCGATAATGACACGGCCCTCGCCTGACCAAATCGACTTCATAGCGTCCGATGCGTAGCGATCGGCAAGAACGTTTCTAATGATGGGCTTGTTTCGTGACATAGGAAAAAATGACCCTGTGCTCGAGGAGGAGAATTTAAAGCATTTTCCACCCAATCGATTCGCCCGAGGTTCGGGGCAAGGATGAACTCGTCGAATTTTTTATTTGTGGCTCTGCAGTTGCCAGGCTTGCATGCGGCTCGGCTATGACCCATCCGACCGAAGCAATCGAAAAGAAGACCATCGCCCTCGAGCTAAGTGTAATGCGATCAGGTTCCACATTGCTCAAGGCATTGATGGCCGCTGCCCTGGATATCAGCAGCCTTCCCGAGACCAACTTCCAGAAGTTTCAATCTGACGATGCCGAAAAGGAAGTATCCTGCTTGAGCGGGGAGCGAATCATCGTTTTGAAACGACCCGCTTGGTTCAACGAGATCGACTCCTATCCAAGGCTTCCCAACATACCCAACTCCAAAAGAATCATTCTCGCAAGAGATGTTCACACCACCACTGCGTCGTTGAGAAAGATGGCCTTTCGAAAAGCTGAGCCCCTGATACCGAAACGGGCAGATAATTGGCTAGCCAACCGCTACTGGGCCGATGTCTACCTGAATCTGTGCCGGCGTTTTCCAGACGATGGCATTTCCAATTTTTGGATACGATACGAAGATCTTGTGAGCGACCCAGTCGCATGGACCGGCAAACTGTTTAGATTCCTGGGCTCGGAACGACGCGAGGGAACGGACTCCTACCCTCCCCCAAGCGGCTACGATTGGAAATGGGGCACGGACGATGGGGGCGATAAAATCAAATCCCTCAAAGTCCAAGCTCCCCGCGTCCCAGAAAGCAGCCTAGAGATTCTCGGGCGAGTCAAAGACCTACCCCAAGTTCGCGTAGCAAGGGAAAAACTTGGGTACGCCTAGCGCAAAACTGTCACGAAGCAACAATGCCTGCCGCCGACCATATCCCATTTTCTCCAAAGTCGAATTGACGGAAGAAATCGAGTGACCGCGCGCATGTATTCCGCTGAACCTTCATTGCCTGTGAGGACCAAACTGCCCCTCAACCGCAGAGATCCCAGACACTAGCCGGTTCCTTGCCAACACTCCTGCCTCGTCGCAGACATATCTGGAACCTCTCCAAAATAGAATCACGCGTCCTCTTATCCAGGCATATGGGTGTGGAATGGCAGGCACCGAACGGAAATCGACAATCGCTCGCGGAGGGACTCAAGGAAATATGCCTGCACTTCCAATCAAGGTGAAGTGGCCACCCATCTAAGTCGTCGATCCGAGATGAAGATGACCTCCGGCGTAGTTTTCCGTTTGGCTTCTGGGCAAATACGTAAACATCGGCTAACTCCCGCAGAGGAACTTTGCTCAACATGATGACCTTGTCGCCATTATTCATGGTAACGACGAACTCCTGCCCATCCCAATGGAATGGAAAATTCTCCGCAGGATCATCCGCAAAAACGTTTTCAAGCACGGAAAGGTAGCCATTCGGACCAACGATATCGTCGTAATAAATCCATTCTCGGCGGGGCTTTTCCAAACAAAATTGCGCGATTCCAGCAACTACTTGCCTGCACCGGTTTGCGATAATTGTGGTGTTAAGGCTGACCTCCTGGAACGTTAGGACAAGCATGACTCCCGCTAGATGGCCGCCGAAAAGGGCAATCCATGCTAGCCGTCGCGCGACACCCTTTGCCCGGAACCTCGCACGTATCAATCTGAAGCAAACAACGAGGGTCAATAAGATGATCCCGTATTGGAGAATCTGATAGCTAGGCTCAAGCGGGTGAAAGCTGCTGCACCTTATTTGAAGAGCATCCAGAACTGCCACCATAACTATCAGCGCTATCAAAGGGAAAAGAAGAATTCCCACCAGCATACCGCCTTTAACGCTGTACTGTGGAGCGTCCGAAAATAGTTTCGATATCCGCCTATTCATTGTTGGAATGGGTCAGTTTCAATACCTTGATTCAAAAAGATACATTTGGAAACTAAGTGCATTCTGCCGTGCAATATCACGCTAACTCACCGATCTGCGCTTGGTCGCTTATCAGAAGCTTCCACACAATCCAAAGTCTTAATTATCCCTTTCTTAGCCTTCAAAACGTCACTTATAGCCTTTGGATTAGCGACTAATAACCACCTGCGTTAACGGCATTCTATAACCCATATTCAACGTCAAATGCAGGTGATGGAAGTGGATTCTAGAAATCCTTGACTCCCCAGTCTTGAGAAGTTCGAAAACATATAGTTTATTTAGGCCTTGATCGCCTCGCGATATATCGACTCCAATTTGTCTACAACCCTGTCGATTCGATGCTCATTAGCATTCCGTTTGGCAGCCGTGCTCATTTCTAGACGCAAAGAATCGTCTTTCATCAGCCTAACCATGGCATTGGCCATCGCGCAGTCGTCGTCCGGCTCGAAAATCAGTCCATCATCACCATCCCTAACAAGCTCGGGAATCCCTTTTGCTCGCGGGCCGACCATAGGCAGCCCAAAGGCCATCGCCTCCAAGAGACTCACTGGCTGGTTCTCGGTCTTGCTGGCCGTGATAAACACATCGCCCAAAAGAGGATAATTTTCTTTCATTAAAATATCCCGCTCAATTCGGCCAACACGCACTACGGAACTCTCTATCCCTAAACTTGCCAATTGTTTGTCTATATCTGGATCCGATGGACCCGCTCCCACAATAACAAGTTTGGCCTTGGAGTTCACACGCGTCACTTGAGCGAAAGCGCCGATGAGTACTTCCAACGATTTCTCGGGCGAGATTCTTCCGACATAGATGAAGGCGAAGTCGTCGATGCCAAGCGACTGTCGGAATTCCCGGATCTCCGACTCCGGGCGGAAGTCGATTCGCTCGATTCCATTCGAGAGCAAAGTCGCGCTCTTGTTGAGTCCTCGCTGCACTAGATTTTCCCTGACCGATTGAGATGGACTGACAATGTGGCTACAGCGGTTGAAGAAAGTCACGGAATACTTCCACATGGCCTTTCGCGTGAAGGCGAAATTGGGGATGTGGAATTGCTTCAAATATTCTGGCTCCGCAAAGAACGTGTGGAAAGTACCGATAACAGGTATTCGCTTCCAACGTCCAAGCAGCATCCCCTCTAGACCGCAGCCGAATTCCGTATGCACGTGGATCAGATCAGGCGAAGCGATTTTCAATCGGCGATAAGCGAAAATGAGAAGAGGCACGGAAAACCGGAGCTTAGGTATATTTGGGATAGGAACCGAAAATGGCAGTCCGAACAACTTTATCCCCGGATCTAGACCAGCAATCTGGTCCAGCCGATCTTCCCGTTTTGGACGGGGGTAGAAGATACTGATTTCATGGCCTCTGGAAGCCAACTCGTTAGCTTGGTTAAACACCGCCGAGCTAACACCCGAAATGTAGGGTAAAAAGCTATCTGTGAAAATGCAGACACGCATGAGGTACGAGAGTGAAACGAAACAAGCCGAACCGGGGCAACCTTAAACCTGAGCACCCAACTTCCCTATTTTAGTTCCGTGGGCCGGCTAAGCGAGACACCGAATAGCGAGATTGCGGAGGGCTTCTTCCTGCTCCCCAGGCCTTTCTACGATCTCCTCGAATACCCGGATAAACTCCCCTTGGTGATCGATCAATCGCTTGAGGGAAGGCATTTTCCGAGCTCCCAACAATTTTCCCATGTACCAGAGGTTTTGAGTGAAGACGTTATAGTTGCTCTTTTCGGAAAGCCCATCGTAGCAGTCTTGGTATTTAGCAGCCGCGCGCTCGAAACCCGCCTTGGCGATCCCTCGGCCACCCAACTCGATCTCGCCGCCATCGACCAAAGACTTAAGCTGGATGAGCAACCTATTGCGGTTCTGAAGGGATGCGATGACCGGGCGGGCATCGTTCCCAGCAAAAAAATGCCTGCGAAGAGCCTGTAGGGTCCACTCAAGATTCCGGGAGAAAAAGGCTTCGGTGGTTTCGAAAAAGTCTCCTTCCCCAAAGTTCGGAACGAGCTCCTCTGTTAGCTCCAAAGTAATTTCTCCTCCCTCAGGACCCAAATACGTCGCCAGTTTTCTGACCTCTTCGATAAGAAGCCTTGAGTTGCCATTGACTTTGCTGACCAGCGCTTCCGACGCGTGGAAACCGATTTCGACCCCCATAGACGAGCACTCCTCCTCCAAAATCGCTGCCAACGCTTCCGAGCCATTGCCTTTGGAATCCACTCCTCCTGATGCTATGTACTCTCCATGCTTCTCCAGCCATTTCGGAAATCGCTTTCGCCGATCGACCGGCGACGCGGAGATCAAAATGCCGACATCTTCAAGTCGGATCATCTCTAGAATTTCTTGCAAGTTCTGACAAGCCGTCTGGGTTCCCTCAGCCCGGCCGGTCTTATTGTCCGCCATAAAGGTGCAACCCTTCAGCCAAACAACGCGGCGCCCGCCGAACAGCCCCAGAGTCTGGGTCGCCTCTCGAAATCTATTCACCAGCGTTTCAACATCCTCGACTTTGACAGCATTACCATCGATAACCTCTTTGGAGAACTCGTCTTCAACTTCCGAGCGCATGGCTTTCCATAGCTTTGTCGCTGCTCGGTTGGCCAGAAAATCGTCTGGTCCGGATACATATGTGAAGCTCGGGTCCGCCATGGATCCAGAAAGATTGCCACTGAGCCCAACTTTGAAAAGGCTTTTTCTGAACCATTGAACCGCCCAAATCAACCCAGACAACCTGGCCTTGCCAATCCGTTCAGGATTCTCAATCACTTGAGCGTGATTACCGTGGAAGAAGCCCAAGCGAGCATTCTGGAAAACATGGCGCCTATGCCGCGAGAAATGGCTCCCATAGAGTCTTGTTTGAACCGCGTATTGGCCGAGCCGCTACTTGCCGACCGAGACTTGCCGCCGTTTAATCGCTCCACCTTTGATGGATTCGCCATAGCGTCCCGAGAATCTGCCAATGGACGGAGGGCATTTTCAATAGAGGCAACCGCCTTTTCAGGTGACGCTGAATTGGAGCTTCAGAGTTCGAATGCCTGCATCGAAATTATGACCGGCGCGCCCGTCCCCAAAGGGGCGGATTGCGTGATAAAAATAGAGGACACCGATACCGATGGAGCTGTCGCTCGGCTGAAGGATAGTGTCATACCGAAGCCGGGCTTGGGGATTCACCCGCAGGGGTCCGATGCCCAAGCAAAGCAGGAGCTCCTCGCGCCCGGTTGCCGCATGACCGCCAAAGAAATGGCCATTGCGGCCTCCATTGGCAAATCCGAACTGCTCGTCGCTAAAGATCCCCGTATTTCTATTGTAACTACGGGTGACGAGCTAGTAGACATAGCGGCCAATCCCCTTCCCCATCAAATCCGCCGATCGAACGACCTTTCCCTGTCGCTGGCCCTTCGCTCTGCGGGATATCAACAAGTAGAGCGTTACCATTTGGCCGACGATCCGGAGGAAACCGAAGCTTTCGTTGCCGATGCTCTTTCTAAATTCGACATCCTTATTCTGGCCGGCGGCGTATCCAAAGGCAAAAGGGACTTCCTGCCAAAAGCTTTGGAGAGTGCTGGAGTTCACAAAGCCTTTCAATGGGTTAGCCAACGACCAGGCAAACCGCTGTGGTTTGGAGCATCCGACGCCTCCCCCCTTCGCCCAAGGGTGTTCGCTCTGCCAGGCAATCCGGTATCCTGCTTTACTTGTTTGCATCGCTACGTCATTCCAGCATTAAACCTGAGTTCAGGACTGATTCGAGAATACGTTTCCAAGGCTTTGCTCGACGAACCGTTTCGATTCGCTCCACCGCTTACCCTGTTCCTCCCCGCTACGCTGAGTATCGATAATACGGCTCGATCCTGGGCAACGCCATTGCCCTTCAACACATCGGGCGATTTCGCGTCAGTAGCAGGAACAGACGGCTTCCTCGAACTACCTGCCAGCCAAACCGAGTTTGAAAAAGGGACCGCGTTTCCTTTCCATCCGTGGAACGTCTGATCTATTCGTTATCAATCACTCTGGCAGGTAGAGTCCTTACCACGCAAGTCCGTCCCCCCAACTATGACTAAACTATCTCACCTAGACGACAAAGACCAACCACAAATGGTAGATGTCGGGGACAAAGCAATCACCCGACGAACCGCGAAGGCGGAAGCGACTGTCAACCTTACTAAAGCGGTCATGTCGCAATTCGATGGCAAAGACATTCAGGGGAAGAAAGGACCCGTCTTCCATACTGCGATTCTTGCTGGGATCCAGGCGGCTAAGAAAACCAGCGACCTGATCCCCTTGTGCCACCCACTCCCCTTAACCAAGTGTCACGTGCAAATAGATACCATCGATGATGAACGCGTTTCCGTTCGATCCGAAGTCGTAACGGATGGCAAAACAGGTGTGGAAATGGAAGCCTTGTCCGCAGTCAATGGGGCCGCCTTAACGCTTTACGATATGTGCAAAGCAATCACCAAAGGCATTGCTATCGAAAACATCCGCCTGATCGAAAAGACGGGAGGAAAGAGCGACTACTCGGCTTGATGGGCGGGGCGGACCACGCAGCTTTCAAATGAAATTGACCATTGAATACTACGCTATTCTCAAGGAACAACGGGGTCGCGGCTCTGAATCCTTGGAAACGCCCGCACGCAAACCTGCAGAACTTTATGATGAATTGAAAGCCCGACACGGATTGAGCCTGGATCGATCCACCCTAAAAGTAGCAGTCAATGAGGAGTTCGCTGAATGGGACCAGCCGCTGCAAGACGGCGATACCGTAGTATTCATCCCTCCCGTCGCCGGAGGCTAAGGCCAAGATGGGATTGAATCGCTTTCAAATTTCTGAGATCGCCATAGAGCCCGACACGCTCCGGTCGGAGCTACTTAATAAAGTAGCTGGCGCATACGTTTCCTTCGAGGGATGGGTGCGAAATCACAATGAAGGAGCGCCCGTGCAGGCATTGGAATATTCGGCCTACAGAGTGTTGGCGGAAAAGGAAGGCGATCGGATAATTGCCGAAGCTCTCGACCGATTCGAAATCGCCGGGGCGGCGGCTATCCACAGGGTCGGTATGCTCGCTATCGGCGATATCGCCGTATGGGTGGGAGTCGGTTCCGCCCATCGTGGACCCGCATTCGACGGTTGCCGGTACATTATCGATGAGATTAAGGACCGTGTGCCCATTTGGAAACGGGAGAGCTACGAAAACGGCCCAGATCAGTGGGTAAACTGCGCTAAGGGTGGCCTGTAATAAGCGTTTCAGTTTGGGTAATAAATTCCGTTAAAACACCTGGAGAACTAACACTAACGAGATGCTCTACATGGAACGGCTATTCGAATCGCTACAGCCCTTATACAGTTAACCCTGGTTTCCATACGCATTGGGGGTAATTGGGGCCCTATTCGCGTTTTCGGTCTTCAGGACCTTGAGCAAGCTGCCCAAGTTGGTCATGTATCCGATCATCGGCACCAACTGCGTCATCATTTGCATGAACTGGGTCTACTATAGCAAAGAGCCCGAGATGCTCACGCCTATCGTAGATGCTATCGCCCCTTGGCTGCCCAGCAAAGTTTAAGTCGATTTTTCGGCTTAGGGCGTGGCGACTAACGGGCTAGATCCGAAGTCTTCGGCGTGTTTGCAACACCCTTTAAGTGGGAAAATAGCGGATCTCGGTGTTCAGGCTTGATGGCTCCATTAGCTCGCCGTTAGATGGCCGCTTTTCAATAGAAACTCACTTATGTCAGAAGTCCAATCGGATATCGGACTCGTCGGCCTAGCGGTCATGGGTCAAAACCTCGCTTTAAACATAGCGGACCACGGCTTCCGCATTTCGGTCTATAACCGAACGACCTCGAAGACCGATGCCTTCGTTTCGGAAAATCCAGACACCCCTGGTGGTCTCTTTGGAGCTCAATCGGTCGAAGAGTTCGTTCAATCGATCAAGCGCCCTCGAAAGATAATCATTCTCGTCCAGGCAGGTAGAGCGACTGATGCCGTAATCGAAGGCCTTCTTCCACTCCTCGACCCCAATGATATCATAATAGACGGCGGCAACGCTCTTTGGACGGATACGATCCGGCGCGAAAAAGATCTGAACGAGAAAGGGTTCCGTTTTGTTGGCTCTGGAGTATCTGGCGGCGAGGAAGGGGCTCGATTCGGCCCATCTTTGATGCCCGGTGGCAGAGAGTCCGCTTGGGAAGAGTTGAAGCCAATCTGGGAAGCGATCGCGGCCAAGGTCGACGCCGAAACGGGGAAGCCGATTGAAGGCGCGGCTCCAGGCAAACCTGTTACTGGGGGGGTAACCTGCACGACCTACATCGGTGAAAACGGGGCGGGACACTACGTGAAGATGATTCACAACGGGATAGAGTACGGCGACATGCAAATGATCTGCGAGGCCTACGCGCTGATGGGCAAGCTGCTGGGCATGAGCCCCAAAGAAATAAGCGCTGTATTCAGTGATTGGAACCAAGGAGTTCTCGACTCCTTTCTTATCGAGATAACAGCGGATATTTTGCAGCAAGAAGATCCTGAAACCGGTCAGCCTTTTGTAGACGTAGTCCTCGACACCGCTGGCCAGAAAGGGACTGGCAAATGGACCTCCGTTAACGCCTTGGACATGGGTATTCCAGCCCCATCCATCGCCGAGGCCGTATTCGCCCGCTTCTTGAGCGCTATTAAGGAGGAACGCGTTGAAGCCTCAAAAATAATCCAGCCTGTATTTGACGCATTCGATGGCGATAAGGCAGCTTTTATTGAAGCTATTCACGACGCCCTATATTGCTCTAAGATTTGCTCGTATGCCCAAGGGTTCCAGCTCATGAGGGCCGCCCAAAATGAATACGATTGGAAATTGGATTTCGGGGCTATTTCCATGATTTTCCGTGGCGGCTGCATTATTCGGGCAGCCTTCTTGCAGAAGATTTACGAAGCCTACGAACGGGACTCCAACCTGGCCAATCTCTTGCTCGATCCCTACTTTAAGGGAGAGATCGATCGCTGCCAAACCAACTGGCGAAATGTCGTCGCCGCTGCCGCTCAAAGTGGAATCGCTATTCCGACCTTCATGTCTTCGCTTGCCTACTACGATAGCTACCGAAGTGAACGGCTTCCCGCCAACCTGCTACAAGGGCAACGCGATTATTTCGGAGCCCATACTTACGAACGCGTCGACCAAAAGCGCGGGAAATTCTTCCATATAGACTGGCCAGATCCGAATCGTCCTCAAATAGACGCCTAAGTTTATTGTTTCCACGGCCAAAGTGAGCTCTTAGCTTAGACTCGCTGGCGGTGTATCCAAATCACGCGTCGCCCCCGGATCCTCCACCTCGATTCGGGCAACTCTGGATTGATGCCTAGCATGCACCGCTCCGGCTCCCCTGTCGCCTGACAACTGGGTGAGCTCATTGAAGAATGCCTTTGGGAATACGACCGGGTGACCGGGATTGCCCTGATATGTCGGTACAACGATCTTCCGACCTTCGTGTTCCACGAAACTCTCAGCGACAGCTATCACTGTATCCGCTCTTAAATAGGGCAGATCGCCCAACAGGATCATCGCCCCCTCAAAACCCTGATCGAAAATAGCCTTAACGCCTTCGGCAATCGTAGTTCCGATACCTGCCCGGAAGGATTCGTTGTGAACGAAGCTGACGCTGTATCCACTCATGCGCGACTCGATGCGATCGCGTTCGAATCCTGTAACCACATAGATGTCGCTTGAACCTGCTTCAATTGCCACATCTACCACCCTCTGAATCATTGGGCGATCCTCGATTCGCATGAGCAATTTGTTGATGCTCCCCATTCGTTTTGACTGGCCCGCAGCCAGAATAACGGTGGCCAATCGAAAAGGGCCCATCATTTGCGAGACGCGTTTCGGCATTGGACGATCTCTGACATAACGCTCAGGGCGATTTCAGAAGGGGTTTCGCTGTGGATATCCAATCCGATCGGGGCGTGTATTCGCCCTAAAGCCTCTTCGTCGAATCCAAGTTTACTCATTCGCCTCAACCTGGCCTCATGGCTTTTTCTACTTCCCAGCGCCCCTATATATTCGGCCGGACTACGCATAAAAATCGAAAGCGCCTGATCATCGATTTTCGGGTCATGAGTCATTGCTGCGACAGCATCGGAAGGAACGATTTGGAAGCCCTGCAAGGCCTCCTCCGGCCACTGGCATATGAGCGCATCTGGCGGATTCGGAAACCTTTCTCGACGGGCGTAGGCATCCCTGGGATCGATGACCACGGTTTCATATCCAAGGAAGCGGGCAAAGCTTACCAAATGAATCGCTATATGAGCCGCCCCGACAACAAACAATCTATGCGGACGCTCCAAAACTTGAAATAACGCCTTGGAGTTTTCCCACTCTATTTCTTCAGTCGAGCCGCCGGATCGAAAATGGTCCTGGGCAGCGGCAATTAAGGACGGCGGCAAATCGAATTTCCCCTTGTGGACAATCCCATCCTCGGAAATTAGACAATGGGCACTATCATAGCTCAACAGCAGAGCCCTTTCTCTTCGGTCAAGTCCGCCTGCCAACATCACGCCCAGTTGATCATCCGTCTCCCCTGCGAACGGCTCCACTC
>JAYZHU010000169.1:0-6412 GCA_036166175.1 Verrucomicrobiota bacterium
GTAGCCGAGGAATCCGGTTGCTGCCCTTTTCGGGATGCCACTCGCCTGGGTACATGCCCAGGAAGGTGCCTACGGTGACGAGACGCTTGCGGGCTTGGGAAATGGGGTTGGATGCCGCGATGGACAGCGGCAGGGAGCTCAGGACGGGCAGAGCCATCAATCCTCCCGCTCCCCGAAGAAATTGTCTACGGTTGATTTCGACGATGTTGCTCATTGTAGAAGGGATTACACCAAAATAACGGGAATTGGTCAAATCCGGAAATTTTTTGGAATCGGGTTTTTGTGGGCTCCAGCTGTCGCTTTGCAAGAGTGCGGCAACCCAGCCACGTCAGCTTCAGTCAAAGGTTGGGGGCTGTGTGGCCAATTAGACTCGTAGGAGCGGGTTTATCCCGCGATCTGATTGTGATAATCGCGGCGTGAAGCCGCTCCTACACTAACTAGCATCCCGCCGTGCCGGGAGAATCTCAAGTCGTTGCTACTCTTCCGCTTCTTCCAAGTAGCGGTTCGACGAGGAAATCGTGTAGTTGCGCATGGGGGCGTTGAAGGTGCGTTCGCCGATGACCGCTAGGGCTTCGCCCAAAAGGCGTTTGGCTCCGCGATTTTCCGGGCGCAGTCGAGTGACGTGCTGGGCGAGTTGGGCCGCCCCGAGGTAGTCTTCCGCCTCCATGGCCTCGCGGGCCCTGGACATGAGCTTATCAACGCCCCCTACAAGGTCCGCCATGCGTTGGGATTGCTTAACGGGAGATTCGCGATGCAGATTGAGGGGATCTCCATCGAACCAGCCCAGGTCTTGGGCGTAGATGTCCCGAATCGTTCCCTCCACGCTGCCGTAATAGTCGCCAAGGTAATCGAGTTTGGCGAACTTTTCGGGCAGAGCAGCGTATTCCACCAACTCATCAGGGGTCATAAATTGCTTGGCTCCTTCGATGGTGCGGTCGTAGACCCACTTCATGGCATCGCGGTAGTTGGTGAGCACTTTCGTGGCGTTGTTCAGCATGGGGCTCGTGTGGCCGCCAACCAGATGCGCGGGACCTTCCTGGGCCATGGAGTCGATGCTGCTAATCCAATCGCGTATGGAGCGGCGAGCCGTGCCTCGCAGCGGGTAGACATTGGGCCAAGACTGGTAGAAATTATCGCCCGCGAAGACGACTTTCTGGTCCGGCAGCCAAACGTAGAGTTGGTCGGCGGTTTCTCC
Source organism: Verrucomicrobiota bacterium (assembly GCA_036166175.1). Lineage (GTDB taxonomy): Bacteria > Verrucomicrobiota > Verrucomicrobiia > Opitutales > Opitutaceae > Pelagisphaera. Next base: position 1,196 of record JAYZHU010000169.1, read on the forward strand.
CGGAGCGCTGACCAGGTCTATGGTAACGCCTGACACTTCGATGCGCTTTCGATCTTCGGAAAAGGTGTGGGTGGGTTGAACTCCGGCTGGACGGCCTGGTCCTGGAGCAGCGCGCTGGGCTTGAGCTTGTCCGCCTCCTTGGCGACGCATCCCGTCTTGCATCATATTTCCTTGAGGGCGTCGATTCGGAGGAATGGCGACGCCAACGCCGATTTTTTGCTCGGGCTTGAGATCAAAACCTTGCGTGTTGGAGGCCCGAACGCCTCCGAGCAGGCCGGTTTCCTGATTTCGAGCCGCTTCCGAACCGTAATTCCCACGAGCCCAAACCTCGATGCCTTTGCCCTCTTCATAAAATGCCGGGGCTCCATTGACGTGATCGCCATGTGAATGCGTGTAGATGATGGCTTTGATCGGCTTGTCTGTGATCTCCTCGAATGCCTTGCGCACGCGGCTGGCCATAACCGGCAACTGACCCGGATCGACGATAATCACACCGTCCTCGCCGATAATCATCGAGTTTGCCGTAACTTGGTATCCGATGGCCGTATACACGTTGTCAGCGACCTTGATGATACTTGGCTCGAACATCTTGTTACGTTCAAGAAGCCGCTTGGTAGCAGGGCTTTGCTGAGCGAAGGCGGGTCCGGCTGCAAACGCGATCGCAAGAGTTAACGGGTATAGCAAAGCAGTGGATCGGACAGGTCTCATTATCAATGTTATTGGGTGAAAGGTTCTGAGTAGTGTCAGCTCGGATTCAACTAACGCTCCGATTGCAGAAAGCGTTACAGGAACCTATGGGAAGCCGGCGCGGTAGAGCGTGGAATCGTCGCCGAAACCGCAGTCGCGCCTAAGCATCAACTTTAGCCGCTCCTACACTATTTGCGTTTTGCCAGTCCTCCCTATTTTTATTTCGGTGGAGGGATGCGATGTAATCTGAGCGATAGACTGTCTCAAGCGATGATGTCTTTCCAGACACGGCCGTGGACATCGGAGAGGCGAAGGTTGCGGCCGCCGTATTGGAAGGTGAGCTTTTCGTGGTCGATACCCATGAGGTGGAGCACCGTGGCCCAGAGCTCGTAGACGTTGGAGATTTCTTCGACGGCGTGGTAGCCGAACTCGTCTGTTGCCCCGTAGACGTGACCCCGCTTGGCTCCGCCGCCGGCCATCCAAAGGCTGAAGCCTTGAGGATTGTGATCGCGACCGATGTCTTTGGAAAAGCTCGATTGGGAGAATGGGTTGCGGCCGAATTCGCCGGTAAAAACGACGAGGGTTTCGTCCAACAGTCCGCGTTGGTCCAGATCTTCTAAAAGGGCGGCGATGGGTTGATCCACTTGTTTGGCCATGGTGCCGTGGCCTTCTTGGATGTCGCCGTGCTGGTCCCAGGGATTGCCTCCCCCGCCTCCGCCGATTCCATGACTGCAGCAGGAGAGCTCGACGAAACGCACGCCGCGTTCCACCAGGCGCCGAGCCATCAGACACTGGCGAGCGTACTCATCCATTTGGGCGATGGGATCGTTAACGCCGTACATTTCCAATGTCTTTTCCGATTCGCCAGAGATGTTTGTGAGTTCGGGTACAGCTTCCTGCATGAGGTAGGCGGTTTCCGCGTTCTCCACCGACGAAGCGATGGCGTCCTTGGCAGCTACGCGATCAGCGAAACCGAGATCGAGTGAATTGATGAGGTCGAGGGCCTGGCGCTGCTCCTGTTTCATCATCCCCGGCTCGATATGAGGTACGGCCCGGTTTCCGGAAATATTGAAAATGGAGCCCTGGGTGGTTGCGGGTAGGAAGGCGTTTCCGAACAGGCTGACCCCGCCGTGGGGCGTTTTCGACCCTGCTGATTGAAGGACAACGAAACCGGGAAGGTTGGGATTCTCGGTGCCTAGTCCATAATTGACCCAGGCCCCTGCGCTGGGGTAGCCCAGAAATGGAAAGCCGGTGTGCATAAAGAAGTTTCCTTGAGCGTGTTCGCTGAACTTGGCGGTCATGCTCCGGACGACGGTTAGCTTGTCGACTTGCTGGGCGATGTGGGGGAATAGATTGGTCAATTCGATCCCGGATTTCCCGTAGGGTTTGGAGTCCCAAAAGGATCCCAGGATGTTGCCGACATCGTCGAATTGGGTGCGTTCGACGTGCATGGGCATGGGCTTGCCATGCAGCTCGCGTAGCATGGGCTTGGGATCAAAAGAATCCACGTGGGATACGCCGCCCGACATGTAGAGGAAGATCACCGACTTGGCTCGGGCCGGGTGGTGAGGCTTTGGGAGGTAGCCGCTCTTGGCGGAGGCGGAATTTATGAGGCTGGAAAGAGCGAGACCTCCGATGCCTTTGGAGGTGAGACGGAGGAATTCTCGGCGATTTAGTGGCTCAATAGACATATATAAACTCCTTGGAATTAAGTAGGGCGAAGGCGATATGCTCGATGGCTGTATCGGTGTCTTCGATACTTTTGTAATAGGATGTTAGTTTTGCGAATTCCGATTCGCTGGGGCGTCGGGCGTAGGCCTCCCAGTACAGGGACTCGATCAGGGATCGGGCGGAAGCGTTCGGCCGTTCCTCGAGCGTTCGGCGGGCCCAATCTTTGGCGGCGTTTTTCGTGAAATCGCTATTCAGCATCGTTAGCGCTTGAGCGGGAACATTGGTGCTGTCGCGAACGCCGTTGGTCGTGGTCGGGATGGGGAGATTGAAGGCGGCGAGAAACGGGTCGAGCTGATTGCGCTTAGTCTTCGCGTAGACCGCCCGCTGAAAATCCTCTCCGGCCATGCTGCTGACGGAATCCATGATGGACTCCGCCTCTAAGCGCCGAGGCTGGAAATAGGATAGGTATTCATTATTTGGATCAAGTTCTTCGGACGCCTCGGTAGCTCCGCTGCCTGATCGGAAGGCTCGGCTGAGGACCATTTGCCTGAGAGCTGTTTTGATCGACCAGTCCTGCTTTTCGAAATCGAGGGCGAGATAGTCGAGCAGTTCCGGATGGGTGGGCTCTTTGCCCAAGCGTCCGAAATTGTCGGTAGTGGAAACGATCCCCTTGCCGAAGACGTAGTGCCAGAGCCGATTGACGATTACTCGAGACTTGAGCGTGTTCTCGGAACTGATGATATCCTCAGCCAATTCGAGGCGACCCGAATGGTGGGGGCTGTAGGGCCGACTGTCGAAGACTTCCAGGAATTGCCGGCGAACTGGTTCGGCCGCTTTTTTGTATTCTCCGCGTACGAGGAGCGGCTGGTCGATAACATCGCCTTCGAGAAGCGCTGGAGCGCGGGTCGGGAAGGGAATCGCGCCCTCGAGCTCTCGGTATTCCGCAATCAGCGGGGCAAGGTTTTCGGGGAGAGAATCGATCCGGTTAGGAAGAAGGTTGTAGCGGACGAATGCGCTCAGGTATTGGGCTTGGGCATCGGTTGAGCGGCCTCGTTTCCAGGCGACAATCGATTCTTCGAGACCTTGTCGATAAGCTTCGAGAAGGGAGGCTTTCCCGGCAATTCGCGGTTCGTTGTCCAATACCGTGAAGAGGGGTGTCCCGAGTTCCTTTATTTCCGCGTCGCCGCCAACGACCTCTGTGACCCCGAACCAGGATCGTCCTTCGAGATGCTTGACCGGTTTGTCGGCCGCTGTGGAGATCTGATAGTGAACGCGGTCGTCGTTCCAGAATTTGTATTTCTGGAGCGGGAACCACTGCATGAATCCGTTATTGGCCAGAGTATAAGGGTGGAGGCCCTGTTCCAGAGGATAGTTTCGGGCCGACATACGGATTGCTCCGTTTTTCCCGATGGCTCTCATGTAGCTCCGGTCGCCCTCGGCCGTATGGTAGGGCGAGGCGAGGGTGCCATTGTGCTTGTCGGAGAGCAGGTGGCTGTAGACTCCCGCAGGATAGATGCCGGCAATCGCTCGAACGCCTTCGGTGGCGACGGCGAAAACGCCTGCTGGGCTGACTTTAGGGCCTGGGCCGTTCCCCTCCCCATACCAGGAATCCAGCGTTTTCTGATCCCGCAAGTCCGCGTAATAGGTCGCATCATGCTTCGCGGCTTCGACCTCGAGTAGCTCCTGCTCGTAATTCGCGAGTTGCTGTTTCCAAGCCTCGGTGAGCTCCTGGTCGGATTTTTCGGCCCAGAAGGCCAGGGGAGCCAGCGGGTGGTATTCTCCCACTTGCTGCAGCTCTTGCTTTAGATAGAGCCGTTCGAGAGCTGCAGGGTCCTCGGGCAGTGTCTTCTTCCGCCGATTCGCTCTCTTTTTCAGATCAGCGATCAAAGCCGCTTCCTCTTCGGTGACTTGGAAATCGAAGGCAGCCAGGTTTTCCATGGCTTTATCCAGATTAGCCATCCAATAATCCGCTATAGAACTGCGAATCCGTCGTTTGATCTTTTCGAGATCCCTTTTATTCAGATTCTGCTTTTCTAGGGTATCGATATTCCGGGTACCCGGGCGATTGCTGATCATAACGCCGTATAGGCGATAGAAGTCGGCTTGGCTAATGGGATCGAACTTGTGGTTGTGGCAGCGAGCGCAGGAAACGGTCAGCCCCAGAAAGGCCTTGGTCACGACGTCGATCTGGTCGTCCGTAAAGCGGACGTGCTCGTCTAGGGCGTCGGTCGGAGCGAACCCGTGCAGGACGAACCGCAGGTGGGCCGTCCCGATGGCGGACTCGTTCAGGCCCAAGTCATCGTTCACTCGCGGAACAGGCAGGAGGTCTCCGGCCAGATGCTCACGTACGAGCTGGTCGTAGGCTACGTCGGCGTTCAAGGCTCGGATCAGGTAATTGCGGTAGCGGAAAGAGTTGGGGATGTTTGGGTCGCCCTCGCTCCCGTGGGAGTCAGCATAGCGCACCCAGTCCATCCAGTGCCGGCCCCATCGCTCCCCGAACTGCGGTTTGGCGAGCAGCTCCTCCACCAGCTTTTCGGTGGCGGTCTCGGTATTCTCGGCCGCCTCCTTGGCGTAGGTTTCCTGCTGTTCCGGAGTGGGCGGCAAGCCCGTGATGGCGAAGCTAAGTCGGCGGAGGACGGCGAGGGCGTCCGCTTCTTCGTTGGGAGTTACTTTGGCTTCGTTCATCCGAGCCAACAAAAATTTGTCGACCGGATGGCCCGACCAAGTTTTATCTTTTCCCTTTGGTACGGTCGCATTGACGACTGGTTGGAAACTCCACCATTTCTTTCTTCGTTCGCGGACCGCTTCCCAAGAAGTGGTCTTCGCCAATTGTTCGGCCGAGGGTGGCTTGTCCCTTGG
>JAYZHU010000170.1:0-7991 GCA_036166175.1 Verrucomicrobiota bacterium
TTTGCACTGCCGGGCTTCAAAAGTGCTTGGGAGGCCCATCCGGCTCTGGGCCCATAACAATATCGGACCGGGCAGCCGAAGTCATAAAGAGCCGTTGGCACGTGGAAAAAGGCATTGAGCCCGTTGGGTTTGTTCCTGGAGAGGGCAGTCGAATTCAGTCCAATTATTTGGATCTAGCTATGATCATGGCCTACTGGTCTCCAGAACGGCTCAACCACCATACAGAGGCGACCAGCATGCTTTATTGCGCTCGCGAGTGCGCCCGTTGCGTTTTGGAGGAAGGACTTGATAAAGCTATAGCCAGACATGAAATCGGCAGCCGAGCCATGGTCGCGGGCGTAAGGGCCTTGGGCTTGGAGCTATTTGGCGATCAGAAAAATAAGATGAGTACTGTAACCGGAGTCTACATACCGAATGAAGTCGACGGGGAAGCCGTTCGTCGCGATATGCTCCTCCACTTTGGGGTTGAGATCGGTACGTCTTTCGGTCCTCTGCATGGCAAAATTTGGCGCCTAGGAGCGATGGGATACAACGCCCGCAAAGACGCCATACTTCGAGTCCTCAATGCTCTCGATTCATGTCTCCGGTTACATGGCCGTTCCTCGACTGGAGCCGACCCAGCCATCGCCGCTTTGGAAGTGTACAAAGAGACCGAGGAAGAAGCTCCCGACATCGAGATTTCGCCAGTGAGCGATTCCTTGTAAGCAATGAGTGATTCCCTTTTCGTAGAAGATATCAGTTTTCTCGTTCTAGCCGATTCGGATCAAACCGTCTTGGAAAACGCGTGGATTTGGATAGAAGACGGTTTCATAAAGGACCTCGGATCGGGGGAAGCTCCCGAAAACATAGCCGATATGCCTAAACTTCCCGGTCAGGGGAAAATCGCTACGCCCGGACTCGTCAACACGCACCATCACTTCTATCAAAACATGGCCCGAGCCTACACGCCGGGCAACAACCTGCCCCTCCTGCCCTGGCTGGAACGGATGAACAAGCTCTGGAAGCGCTTCCGCGAGGACGATCTTCAAGTCTGCACCCAGCTCGGAATCGCGGAGCTCATGATGAGCGGAGCAACGACAATCGCCGACCATCACTATGTTTTCACTGAGGGATCAACTGAGATGACCCTCCATCAATTCAATGCCGCCTCGGATATGGGAGTTCGCTTTCACGCAAGTCGAGGCTCCATGAATCAGAAATCCGATCTTATATCCGAGTGGGCACTGCAAGATGAGGACACCATTCTGGCTGACACGGAATCGTTGATCCAAACCCTGCACGATAGTTCTCCCGGGAGCTATCGGCAGGTTATCGTCGCCCCCTGTGCCGCCACTTCATGCACCAAATCGCTTCTCGAAGCGAGCGCCGCTTTAGCCAAGAAGTTCGAAGTTGGATTGCACACGCATTGCGGCGAGACGGTGGCGGAAAACGACTTCTCTATCGGGCATTTCAAGGCCCGCCCCCTAACCTATCTATTGGATTGCGGATGGGACTATGACAAGACTTGGCTGGCTCATGGCATCCACTTTACCGACGAAGAAATATCGCAGCTTTCACACTACGGCATTGGAGTAGCCCATTGCCCCAATGCCAACCTGCGTCTCGGTTCCGGAATCTGCCGAGTACCCGAGCTAATTGAGCGCGGCGTTAAAGTTGGTATCGGTGTGGACGGGAGCGCATCAAACGACTCGGGTCACATTCTCGGCGAGCTACGCCAAGCACTCTACCTGGCCCGGGTGAAATATGGAGCCGAAGCGATGAGCGCCTTGGATGCCATCGAGCTCGGCACCTGGAGAGCCGCTCAAACGATGGGGCGTTATGACATTGGGGAGTTAGCTGTCGGAAAGTGCGGCGACCTAGCCCTGTTTCCAATTGACGATCTCTATGCCAACGCCGCGGAGAATCCCGTAGACGCCCTCTTAATTTGCCACCCACGCCAAGTCACGGACCTTGTAGTTGGCGGTACGGTACGTATCAAAGATGGAGCCTTTGCCCATTTGGATCTACATGAACTGATGAATGAACACAAACGGCGGGCCGAACGCATCCGCTCCTCGGCTTTCGAGTTATGAATGTAATCAAAATCGAAGAGTGCCCAGACTATCTGGCTCCGGACAACGCGGTGGCCAGAGAATTTCTCTCCCCGAGGAACAGCGCCCTCGAACGCCTCAGCATCGCCAAGATAACGATTCCTCTGCGCACTTCCGTGGAGAAACACTACCACCCCCAAAGCGAGGAAGTGTATCAGATCATCGACGGCGAAGGCACAATGCTTCTGGACCAAGCGACGCGTAAAGTCGGGTCCGGGGAAGTAATTCCCATACCAACGGGTTCTTGGCATTCTGTAGACAACCAGAGTGACCAAGATCTCGTTGCGACCGTGACCTGCTCTCCGCCCTGGACGTCTGAAGATCAGGTTCTCGAATCATAAGCAATCCCGTTGAAAACCGAACTCTATACAAACCGTTCTTTCGGCATCGTCCTCGTTCTCATCTCCGGCTCTTGCTGGGGGTTTCATGGCGTGATCATAAAGAAAGCCTACGCAGTCGGCGCTTCTTTTCAGCAGGTGTTTTTCGCCGAAACCCTCTTCGCATCAATATTCTTTCTGTTCTTCATCCACTCATTCTGGAGAAAACAACGGCCTCGGACTCCGAATCAGTGGCGGGATCTGGCTCTATGCGGAGTCGCGAGCATGTTTGTCGGCACCTTCCTGTTTCTCGCCTTCAGCCTCGGTCCAATAGCTATTGGGGCAACCCTGCTCTTTCTCTACATGCCTCAAGTTTACGGATACGCTGTTTTCAGGGGTATCCAAAGCTTTAGCTATCTGAAAACATTCTCCATTGGCTTGCTTCTCATCGGTGCCGGAGCGACGACAAACATACTGGGAGCTTTGAACGGAGATGGCTATACCGGGGCAATCCTCGCCGCTCTCGCAGCTTCAACTTCATACGCGATCATTTTTCTGCTCACTCCCCGCCTCAGCGCATTTACTAGCGCTACATTTCGGTCTTTCTCCGTTTCCTTCATCTGCTTTCTGGGCAGCGGGTCTATGCTCCTCGCTTTGCCCTTCATGAGGAATCAAGAGCCTATAGAATGGCTGCCGTTCGTAGGTCTCGCTATTGTACTGGGGCTTGTGGGCCAAACAATTCCGGTGATAACACTCATGAAGGGCATCCCAATCGTGGGCAGCAGCATCGCCGGAGCCCTGGCCTCCATCGAGCTGCCAGTAGCTGTTATATCGTCGGCGATTTTCCTAGGGGAAACCGTCACCATAACTCAGTCGCTTGGTGTGGCTCTCGTATTCATCGGGATCTTACTGTTTAATCTTCCCACCCAAAACGCTGAGCGTAAACCAGAGGTCGAAACGCCATGGATACCGAAAAGATCCTTATAGACAAGCTCAACCTAATGCAGGACGACGAGTGGATAGCACTCTTGGGAAAACTCTACGAGCACTCGCCGTGGGTAGTGGAGGAAGCCATCAAGAGCCGTCCTTTCTCAGATAAGAAAGCCCTGCAGGCGCGCTTCGAGAGCATAATCTTTGGAGCAGAAGAGGAGATGCAAAGCCAGCTCATCACTGCCCACCCCGATTTAGCCGCAAAAATGGACGAACTTGCTAAGCTCACCGTTTTCTCCCAATCTGAACAGACAAGGGCTGGATTCTCGGCCCTTCCCCGAAATACCTTCAATACTCTCAGGGAAGCTCTCTCCGATTATCGGGAGAGGTTCGGACACCCTTTCATACTTTGCGTTTCCGACCACAGCGCCTCGGAAACGCTGCCCATCCTTCAACAACGCCTGCAAGCATCGCCGAGATCGGAGCGCTTGGCTTGCTTGGCCCAAATCGCCCGCATCGGCTGGCACCGACTAGACACGATTGTATCCTAAATCCATCTACAAAAATGAGCGGAAAACTGAGTACACACATCCTAGACAATTGCCACGGTTGCCCCGCATCGAACGTCGATATAGAACTCCATCAGCTCGACGGAGAGTCATACCGGCTGATCGGGAAATTCCGAACGAATCAAGAAGGGCGAACCGATTCTCTACTGCTAAACGATGAGTCTTTGCAAACTAGTTCCTACCGTCTCGTATTCAAGATTGGCGCTTATTTTAAGGAAACGGGCGTCTCTCTTCCTGAACCCGCTTTCCTGGAGGACATATCTGTCGACGTAAACCTGCGAGCAGGGGAAAGTTATCACGTTCCTCTTCTCTGTACGCCTTGGAGCTATTCAACCTACCGAGGGAGTTAATGATAAGAGAATCGCACATCGAAAACATTCATCGCCGCCTTATCGATCGTATCGAAATATTGGGGGCGATTAGCTCGAGCAACGAAGGTCTCACCCGAGTTTTCCTATCCAAGGAAATGGACATCGCCTCTCGGCTAATCCAGTCGTGGATGAACACGGCAGGTCTCATATCCAGCATCGATCCCTTCCAAAACGTTATTGGTTCTTGGCCTTCTAACACCGCTAAAGCGCCCTCCATTCATATTGGATCTCACTACGATACCGTCATAGAAGCAGGCAAGTACGATGGCGTTCTAGGAGTTCTTCTTTCAATCGGAGCGATCGAGCTCCTGCAGGCGGAAGGGTATGCACCCAAACACCACATAAACGCTCTAGCGTTTTGCGATGAGGAAGGCATCCGCTTTCAAACGACTTTTCTCGGCAGCTCGCTGCTTTGCGGCACTTTCGATATTTCCGCCTTAGACAAAGTCGACTCGGAGGGGATCGGCATGCGAGACGCCTTGGAAGCCCGGGGCTTCAATCCTGATACCGTCTCGAAGATAGCTCCAATAATTAGGGAAGACGACGTATTCTTAGAGGCCCATATAGAACAAGGGCCGGTGCTCGAAGCTGTCGGCCAGCCTTTGGGAGTAGTCACTGCCGTAGCGGCCCAGACGCGTATCGGCGTGAAGGTGACAGGGAAAGCAGGTCACGCAGGAACGACACCTCACGATCTTCGAAACGACGCTCTCGCATGCGCTGCGGAGATGATTCTCGCGGTAGAGCGTTTCGCTCTCAATCGTCCAGAGGTTAAAGCAACCGTTGGAAAACTAGAGGTCGCGCCTAACGCGAGTAACGCGATTCCTGGCAAAGCCGCCTTTTCCATCGACTTCCGAGCCCCCAACCTAATTCAGCTAAGAGAGCTCCAAATAGATCTTCTCGGGAAAATCGAGTCCATTGCTGAGCGACGATCGACCAAAATCGAGATCCAGAACATTCAGGAAACTTCCCACGCCAATTGCGACCCACAGGTAACGAAGCTTATTTCTGCAGCGGTCGCGGCCAACACGGGACGGGCAACCGAGCTCTTCAGCGGAGCTGGCCATGATGCCATGAAAATAGCTGAAACCTGCCGCATCGGCATGCTATTCGTGCGCTGCCTGGATGGATTGAGCCATCATCCAGACGAATTCGTGAAATCCTCAGATATACTGGAAGCCCTTCGCTCTTTGGCGGATATTATAAAAAGCGTCGATCAAAACGCTTTTGCCCAGGTGTAAAGATGCACGACTGCATTGTTCGCAACATTCGCCTGCTCGGGCCAAGAAGCTGGCAAGAAGCTGATTTGGCGATCGACTATGGCCTTTTTTCGGAGATTGGGAAAGTGTCCGAGGCGGGGAGAGATGTGGTCGACGGAGAGGGTTCCTTTTGCTTTCCCGGAGGCGTTGACCTTCATGTACATTTTAACGAGCCAGGGCGCACACATTGGGAGGGATTCTCAACCGGTTCTCTCGCTGCGGCTGCGGGTGGTTGCACTATGGTGGCAGAAATGCCTCTAAACAGCATTCCCTCAACCACTTCCGTTGAAGCTCTGGACGAAAAGCTCGATTCCATCAGATCGAAGTCCCGCGTCGACTTCTGTCTCTGGGGCGGGCTCGTTCCCGGAAATCTCGACTGCATCCAGCCGCTAGCTGACGCCGGAGTAATCGCTTTCAAAGCTTTCATGTCTCCCAGCGGAACGGAGGATTTCATCAATTCGGACGTCGCTACCCTGAAAGAGGGCATGAAACGCATCGCCCCCACGGGTAAGTTCCTGGCTCTCCACGCCGAGGACCCGGTAATCCTGAATCAATCGAACCAAAAACTTTACCAACGTAAGAACGCATTCGATTGGGAGGCCAGCCGACCCGCTGAGGCGGAGATTAGCGCCATTCAGATCGCCATCGAGCTAGCTGGCGAAACAGGTTGTCCCATTCAAATCGTCCACGTTAGCTCTGCCCAAGCGCTCGCTCCGATAACCGAAGCGAAAAACCGCGGGGTTGATATAACCTGCGAAACCTGCCCCCATTACTTGCTTCTTTCCATCGAAGATGCGGAAAGAATAGGTCCGGATGCCAAATGCGCTCCGCCACTCCGCTACCAAGACTCTATCGATATGCTCTGGAAAAGTCTCGAGAATGGGCAGATCGATACCATCGGCTCCGATCATTCGCCCTGTCCTCCCAAAATGAAGGCTGGTCTAAGTTTCTACGACGCTTGGGGCGGCATAAGCGGATTGCAACACGGCCTACCTCTTCTTTGGAGCCGATGCTCGGAGAGGCCCGAACTCCTTTCGCATCTAGTCCAGCTGAGCTCCTCAAAACCGGCTAAGAGAGCAAAGCTGGAAACCAAAGGCTCTATAGAAATCGGGAAAGATGCGGACTTCGTTCTAGTCGATTCTAGTATGACGCCCAAAGAAATCAGAGCCGACAATCTGGTCTATAAGCACCAAGCCAGCGCTTATTGCGGCATGCAGACGTCATTCAATGTCCGCCAAACCTGGCTAAGGGGCAATCTCGTCTACGAAAATGGAAAGGCCATCGGTAACCCATCCGGAGCGTTTTGTCGGGCAGTCGGCAATTAGAGACGATCAACCCGGAAACTAAGGATATTCTGCCGATTGTTGGCAAGCTTTCTGCTATTCGAGCCTTATGAGTTCGAGTATCCCCCTTGTCGATTTCAGTGGAATGCTGAGCGACTCAATCGCGGACCGCAAAGCTCTAGCAGCGGAGGTCGATCGAAGCGCCAAGGAAGTCGGATTCATGTATATAACCAGCTGTGGAATCGCCCCGGAAACTATTGCGGCGGTAATGTCGACAGCTCATCGCTTTTTCGGGATGAATTCCGAAACCAAAAATGGATTCCTGTTCGACCAAGAACTGAACTTCGGATACCATGGCATGGGCAAGGAAGCCTTAGATCCCAGTAAGCCGGCGGACCAAAAAGAGACGTTCACTATGCGGAACGCATCCAAAACATATAGTCAATCGGAGCTTTGGCCCAGCTATCACTACAGACAGGTCGCGTGCGATTTTTTCGCAGACTGCCAGCGACTCGCCGATAGAATGATGAGCGCCTTCGCTCTCGCGCTGGATCTTCCGGAAAATTTCTTCTCCAACAAGCACACGGGAATCTTGCAAACGCTTAGATTTCTGCACTACCCACCAGCAGAGGTTGAGTCCTCTGGCCAGCTCGGTGCGGGCGCGCATACCGACTATGGAACCCTTACGCTTCTATTCCAAGATAGGTCAGGCGGGCTCGAGGTTCAGGACTCTGAAGGGAATTGGATACCCGCTCCGCCAATAGACAACGCGGTCGTCATCAATACAGGCGACCTCTTGGCTAGATGGACCAATGACGTCTATCGATCAACACCGCATCGAGTGCAAGTCCGGCCGGCAGACGCAGCCAATGGCCGCCTGTCTATCGCCTTCTTCTCCGATCCAGATCCAGATGTTCTGATAGAGACTCTTCCATCGACCGTTTCAGAACAAAACCCAACGAAGTACGCGCCTATATCCGCGAGCGACCATATTCTGGAAAGAATAGCCGCCACGAACTGACTTCCCATTATGGACGAAGACATTCAGGCTCGGTTACTGAAAACGGCAAACGAGATCGCCATCAAAGCCGTTGAGGAAGGGCATCATCCATTCGGAGCCATTCTCGTCGGCCCGGATCTTGAAACCATTCTAATGCGTCAAGGCAACGTGAATA
>JAYZHU010000171.1:0-7952 GCA_036166175.1 Verrucomicrobiota bacterium
ATCGAGAAAATTCCTGTCGAAGACTTTACAAAGGTGCTCCAAGTCAATCTTCTGGGATCCTTCAATATTGCCAAGGCAGTCCTTCCTGAAATGAGGGAACGAAACTATGGGCGCATCCTCCTAATAGCGTCGATCGCAGGCAAAGAAGGCAATGCCGGCATGGCCTCTTATTCCGCGACAAAGGCGGGTGTAATTGGGCTTACAAAGGCGATTGGCAAGGAATATGCGGAATCGGGAATCACTATAAATTCTTTGGCTCCAGCCGTAATAAAAACTCCGATACACGACGAAATTCCAAAAGAGCAAATTGACTACATGACCGACAAAATCCCTATGAAACGCTGCGGCGAACTCGACGAAATCGTCTCGGCAATCCGATTTATAGTCTCCCCGGAAAACAGTTTCACGACAGGCTTTTGCCACGACCTGTCCGGTGGCCGAGCAACCTATTGAAACTGTCTCTACCTGGAGAACAACGCGTCACCGCTGATTCGATGTTTCAGGCGGTAGCTACAATTTGAAACCAGTGCAAAGCCGCTTGACCCAAGAGAGCGACTTTCTAAGGTCCACCATCTCCTTATGATTAACCTAGTCGACGTGTCGCTTCGCTACGGCGAAAAAGTCATCTACAACAAGATCTCCACGACCATCGGGGTGCGCGATCGTATCGGCTTGGTCGGCTCCAATGGATCGGGTAAATCTACGCTAATCAAACTCCTGTTGGGCGAAGCGGAGATCGACAGCGGCGAGGTAGAACGCCCAGCTTACGTCACCCTTGGCTATTTGCCTCAGGATGGCATCGAAGCTAAGGGGAAATCCCTGTACGATGAAGTGTCCACCGCTTTCGAGGACGCATTGGAGCTGCAAAAGAACATCGACGAGGCCGACGAAAAGATGCTGGAGATGGATACCAATTCCGAGGAATACTACGATCTCCTTGATCAGATTGGTGCTTGGGAACAGAAACTGGAAGCCCACGAGCCGGCCAAGATGAAATCTAGAATCGAGAAGACTCTGATGGGTCTGGGATTCGAAGTATCCGATCTCGAACGGGATACGGGCGAGTTTTCAGGCGGATGGCAAATGAGAATCGCCTTAGCCAAACTTCTCCTCAAAGAGCCGTCGCTTTTACTCCTCGACGAGCCGACCAACCCTCTGGACATCATCTCCCAACAATGGCTTGAAGACTATCTCACCCGCTATGAGGGATCCCTGATGATCATTTCCCACGATCGGGCATTTCTAGACGTCGTAACGAATCGCACCATTCACCTATCGATGGGTCGCCTCAGCTCCTACAGTGGCAACTATTCTTTCTATGTTAAACAGTCGGAAGCCGATCTAGAAACGCTGCGGAAAAAAGTTAAGAATCAGCAAGCTGAGATCCAACGACAAAAGGACTTCATCAATCGATTTCGTGGCAACGTAAAGAAAGCTTCTCTCGTGCAGAGTCGCATGAAGGATCTCGATAAAATGGAGATCATCAAGCTTCCGCCTCAGGAGAAGAAGATTTTTTTCCGCTTCGCTCCCCCACCACCCGGTAGCGCCAAAGTTATTGAGCTGCAAAATGTATCCAAATCTTATGGAGAGGTTCAGGTGTTCATGGGGCTCGATTTCCACATTGAGAAAGGCGACCGCTTGGCCGTTGTCGGTGTCAATGGAGCGGGAAAGTCTACTTTGGCCCGCATCCTTGCTGGCGTAGAGCCCTTTCAAGAAGGCGAACGCGCCCTAGGCATCAACACAGTACTTGCATACTTCGCTCAGCAGCAAGCCGACGAGCTCGACCCCAATAAGACGGTTCTCGAGGAAGTCGAGCAAGCCTCCGCCGAGGCCAATCGAGAGGAATCGAACCCACGGGCAGTGCTTGGAGCCCTACTTTTCCGCAAGGACGATGTATTCAAAAAAACCAATGTTCTTTCAGGTGGCGAACGCAATCGCCTAGCGCTGGCCAAGATGCTGATGAAGGAGGCCAACACCATAATCCTTGATGAGCCGACCAATCACTTGGACATCAAGAGTAAGGAAATCCTTCAAGACGCCATCCGCGAGTTTGATGGAACAGTAATCCTCGTGAGCCACGACCGGGACTTCCTCGATCCTATCGTCAACAAAGTTCTGGAAGTTAGCAAAACAGGCACGCGAATGCTCACCTGCAATGTCAGCGAATACCTCGAACGGCTAAAAGAAGAACAAGGCTCTCTAGCTAAATAAGTTAGCAGTATCTGAATGGTCGGGCTGTTAGTCCTCCAGCAGCCGCTAATACGCATCACCTCAACCAGATTTTGTTCCTTGCAAGATCTTTGGGACAACTCCCAAGGCTCTTAAGTTAGCGGCGATCTGCCGCAATCGGCGGGGCATTCGAAACTGTAGACGCGATCGTCGATCGCATACCGCGTATCGACGTCAACTTAAGCTCAACTGCCAATGTAGAAGCAGTTCATCTGCTTCTCTTGACCCACGGTCGTCAATGGGCCATGGCCGCTAGCTAGCACGGTGTCGTCAGCAAGCGATAGAATCCTATTCAAACCTTTCAGGCTATCATCGTAGGATACATTGGGGCCGCCCATTGAACCAGCAAATATGGCATCGCCTACAATAGCGAAACCGAGATCTAACCCTCTCACAACAAACGTGGCGCCGCCACTCGTATGACCCGTCGTATTGAACATCTCGACACTCATGCAGCCGACGTTAGCCTGAATACCTTCGTCGATTGCGGCCGCATCAAAATCAACTGGCGGCTCTAGCCGGTTAATCACCGCATTGGCGCCGGTCTCCGACAAGATGCTTGGTGCCCCTTCAATATGATCTCCGTGCGAATGGGTTAGAAACAGCGTCTTTAACTGGAGACCCAACTCGTTGATCTTAGCGAGCATGGGTTTTGGGTCCGTTCCCGTATCGAATGCTATAGCTTCCTTAGTATTGGCATCCCAAAGCAAATAGGCATTAACATGCCAATCGTAAAAAGGCGTCGCTATGAGCTCAAACCCATCTACTGGATCGGGCTGTTCCGGATACCAATCGCCACGTCCAATTTTGAGCAGAGCGTCGACGTTCAAATCGAGATACTTCCCGACAGTGGCGACCGCAGCTTCATCAAATTCGCCTCGCCGAATTTTCCGAATACTCTCCTCAGACACCCCTACCTTTTCCGAAAGATCCTCAGTCGTTATCTGCAGGCCCTTCTGGGCTTTGCCTATCACATCATTAAAATCGTCTTCTACCGGAAGTTTCATAGACCGTATCGTTCAGCGATTCCAATCTAGGTTGCGACCAAAAAAAATTTCCTGCAATCTCCACGACACTCTTTATGGGACGAGCATGTCAACTTAAGTTGATATCGTGTGTAGGAGCAGGTTCGTCCCGCGATTTTTGCAAAGATTAGTCCCCACCTACCGCTAGATAAATCCTCTCCTACAGCCAGCGATGAAATGCGAACGTTCGTTTACATGGATAAATTGACGCTAACTTCTACATCCCAGGAACCCGTTTGTTAATAAAGACATAATCGCGTGACAGCGAGGTTACAGCGACAGATCTACCTTTCCAGCTCCTAAAGAGAAGCCTTCCTTCTTCCGCATACGCCCTTTATAAAGCTGATAGAGATACGACTTCTCGACTCCGAGCCGCTCGAAAGGATCTACCAGATCGATCGGAAGAGATCCATCGACGATACCAGTTTTCCAACGGAGAGCTGAGCTACACCGAAGAAGACGCTTCCATTCCCCAAGATGCAAAGTTTTGGGATCAGCATTTTGAGGAGTGGAAATCAGCGATTGACGCAGGCTCCGCCTTTTTCGGTGCTATGGGTGATCAGGGACTCGTGGGTTTTACCATTCTCAAATACTATCTGCAGCCGAAAGTCGCCCAGATAATGGCTCTGTATGTAGATTCCGATCACCGCATGAGCGGCATAGCGGAATCCCTACTCCTCGAAGCTCAAGAAGACGCCAAAGCCAAAGGAGCCAAAAGCCTTTACGTATCCGCTACACACACCGAGTGGTCGGTTTCTACCTCCATCAAGGGTTCCAACCTGCGACAGAACCCGATGCGGCTCTATTACATAAAGAGCCGCAAAACATCCACATGGTGAAAGCGATATAGACTGTACGCGGGCGACCTCAATCCTTCGTTCCATCGCGGCGAAACTTCGGCGACCCAGGCCAAGCACCCATATCAAGAGTAGCACAGGCAACTCGCCCGTGAACTAATGAGGGATCTACAGCCAAGATGCCTGTGCTACTTTTCTGAGGATGAGCGAGCCCTTCGACTTGGCTGAGGCTCGAACTAAACCTGCCAACTTCTACTTTTTGCCAACCGATTCAAATGAATCAGCCACATCCGCTAGCTCGCCAGATTGCTCATATCCACGGTCAATGGGTCGATCGTACAACTTGCACAAACCTACTCGAATATCCTCAAAGATTACCGTTATTGTCGGGACGAGCAAGAGAGTGATAGTCGTAGCGAACACGATACCCCACCCTAACGACACCGCCATAGGAATCAGGAACGCCGATTGCGTACTGGAATCGAACATCAATGGAAGCAATCCAAAGAACGTCGTGAGCGATGTCAGCAAAATCGGGCGGAAACGGCGCACTCCTGCCAGGCGAACCGCGTCGATCAATTTCATGCCTTTTTTGACCTGGCGGTTGATGAAATCTACCATCACCAGACTGTCGTTTACCACAACCCCCGATAAGGCCATCATACCCAGTAACGAAAGCATTGATACGGCTGAAGTCGGACTGTTGCCCCTTCCGAGGACGTCGAGCAAAAGGAAATTCATAATCAGATGACCCAACAGCGCTCCGATTATACCGAAAGGAATCGCCGACATGACAATAAAAGGCTGCGTGTAGCTTTTGAAGGGGATCGCCAGGAGCACGTAGATAGCAGCGATAACGAAATAGATACCCTTTACCAGCTCTTCATTATTCCTCGCCTGATCCCTAGCCCGGCCATCAAGGCTCGCGGCCATCCCGGAGTAGTCCGCGATCATATTGGGAATCACGTTCGCATACAAGTCCAACTCGATAGCGTCTACGTCAACCGTTTCCGTATCCGCGTCGGCGGATACTCGGATTATCCGATTGCGATTGATCCGCTGAATCGATGGCAAGGCTCTTCCAGGCACCACCTGGGCGACTTCTTCAAACGGGACTTCCGTACCATTCTGAGTACGGATCATCATAGTTCGTAGGGCGGCTAGCGAACGGCGTTCCTCCCGCGGATAGCGCACCATAACATTGACGTCATCGCGACCCCGCTGGATTTTCTGGGCTTCCGCCCCGAAGAAAGCCTGTCTAACTTGGGAAGCCAACTGTTGGGCTGTCACCCCGAGGTTGGTAGCCGCAGGTTTGAGCTCGAGTTCCAACTCTTCAGTCGAACGTTCGAAGGAGTCCTCAATATCATAGAGGCCCTCATAACCAGCCATGACTTTCTGAAGCTCCTCAGATACCTCTCTGAGATCGTCGATGCTCGGGCCTTGCAATTGGATGGTCAGCGCCCCGCCACCACCGCGAGCAAAGGAAAATGAGAATCGTTCCGCTTCTGGTATAGGCGGTACACGGTCGCGCAGGGCCAATGTAATCTCACGACTTCCGATTTGCACACCAGTTTCCTCCGGTGGAAGCATTTCAACAACGAGCTCCCCGTTTTCAGCAACGCCAGCCGGTGGTCCTCTACTGCCGCGAGGCCCGCCTCCTCCAAATGGATTCCCTCCAGCCGTGGCAAAAACGTCGGTGATGATCGTCTTACCATATTGGTCCTCTAGTTCCTTCTTGTAAGCGAGTGCATGCTTTTCAATTTCATCTATCTTGCTCTTGGTGACCTCGAAGGTCGTTCCCGCTGGCATCTGTAAGGTCACAGAAACACGGTCCCGGGGCAAACGTGGGAAGGAACTATATGGGAGACGATCTCCCGCTATGTATCCTACGAATACAAGAAGTACAGCGATGAACAACGCAGCCGTACCATATCGAAAATTTAGGCAGAATTCCAGTGCGGGCCGGTAATACTTGAGGATCAAAGACTCCAAACCGTTGGCGAAAAATCGCTGGAAACGCACGAGGACGTTGTT
The DNA here is from genome assembly GCA_036166175.1 of Verrucomicrobiota bacterium. GTDB lineage: Bacteria > Verrucomicrobiota > Verrucomicrobiia > Opitutales > Opitutaceae > Pelagisphaera. Next base: position 6,086 of record JAYZHU010000171.1, read on the forward strand.
CTCGTTTTCAGAACGACCCAAACCTTTGCAATGCTTCAAGTGGGCCGGCAAAATGAATTTCGATTCGACAATGGAAAAGAAAAGCACGGGTACGACCACAATGGGGATCATCTTGAAAAAATTGCCCCGTATACCTGTCATCATGGCGATCGGCGAGAATGCGACCATTGTAGTTAGAACGCCAAATATGACGGGTATCGCTACTTCCTGAGTCCCTTTAATCGCCGCAGTCAACGAATCGGAGCCCCGCTGCATGTGTTGATACACGTTTTCCCCCGTCACGATAGCATCGTCGACCACAATCCCAAGTACGAGGATGAAAGCAAAAAGCGTAATCAGGTTGAGGGATGCTCCAATAATCGGAAGAAGAAAGAACGAACCAGCAAACGCGATTGGGATCCCAAGCGATACCCAAAACGCTAAAGTTGGACGCAGGAAAAGGGAAAGGATTACGATAACCAGGCAGAAGCCCATAACCGCACTGTTTCTCAACGTCAGAAGACGCCCTTTGATTCGCCCAGAGTCATCCTGCCAATACCCTAGATCTATACCGTCTGGCAATCGTTCTTGCTTGTCTATGATGAAATCCTTAACTGTATCACCTATATCGATAGCGCTTTGGTCGCCCGTTCGAAAAACATCGACCGCTATGGCTCGCTTACCATTAAAACGTGCTTCAATCGGCATCTCATCGAATCCATCTTGAACGATCGCTATGTCCGCTAGGGTGATACGCGTTCCATCTGAGGTTGTCACGACTGGCACTTCAGAGAACTCGGCTTGCGTGTAGGCTTGCTGGGAGGTGCGTAAAAGAATGTTGCCTCCGTCGGTCTTGATGCTTCCCGCAGACAAGTCCACCGAGTGGTTTCTTACTGCTCGAACTACTTGATCGAAGGTCAAACCATACTCACGCAAGGTCGCTTCCGGCACTTCGATTGCTATTTCGTAGGGGCGAACGGCCTTTAGGGCAGTTAACGTGATACTATCCAATCCACCAAGCTCATCACGGATCTCCTCACCAAGCCGTTTCATTTCATATTCGCTTAGGTCGCCAGATACAACGACCGTTATTACTCGCTCTTGTAAACCGGCCACTGTAATCTGTGGTCGCTCCGCCTCGATAGGGAAAGTGCGTATCGTATCGACTCGGTTCTTCACTTCATCGAGCGCTCGATCCAAATCATAGTTGTCGGATATCGTTAGTGACACTCTTCCGCTACTCGCAGAAGCTCGAGAATCCATTTCCTCCAATCCTTCGACATCGAACAGATTTTCCTCTAGTCGAAGGACAATGGCTTCTTCAATTTCTGTAGGCGTTGAACCCCGGTACTGAACTTGTACCGTAATCGTCCGAGATGGGTAGTCTGGATATTCCTGCAGGACGATCTTATTGAGCCCAGAATAGATGCCAGCGCATACAATGGCCACCATAAGAATATTGGCGGCTACTCCATTTTTCGTGAACCATTCTATTAGCTTATGCATGTTGGACTAAGTTTGTTGGCGGTGAATTGTAGCGTCGTGTACTGTAGACGGTTTTGTTTAAACTGATTTAGAACTCCTAAAAAAGTTATTGGCTGGGCTTGAGTATTTGAACACTCGATTGATTGGTGTTCATTAGAAACCGCGCATTCCACCTCCGCGACCGCCGCCACCCGGACCTCCACGACCGCCGACAGGCAGTTCGACGCCATTGGCTTCTGCCCATTCGCGAAGTTCTCCAATTACTGGGCGCATCTGAGCAAAATCTCCAGACTCCTTGATTGCTAGCAGCTTCGAGCGCAAATCGTCTGGCAAATTATCGCCTGCCGCTTCGATCATGGATTCGATCCTGTCGCCAAAACCTCCTGAGCCTCCACCAGCTGGC
>JAYZHU010000172.1:0-10677 GCA_036166175.1 Verrucomicrobiota bacterium
GAACACGCGGCCCCCGATAACAATTGGTGTGGATCCACTCCATGCTGGCATTTTGATTTTCCAGGCGACGTTGCTGTCCTCGCTCCAATTTGTCGGAAGATTCGTAGCTGTAGATATTCCTGTTCCCTCAGGCCCACGCCACTGGGGCCAATCGGCTAAGGCTGTCGAAGCGGCAATCACAGTTGATAGGAGTAGTATGCGATTAAACGATTTCATGGCGGGTGTCAGAGCTCGAATGGCTGGTTATGGTTGGGCGATCTATTGCTTTAAAATGCCGCGGTTCACGAGGTTGTTGAGACGGCGAGCGACGGATTCCAGGCCATCGCAAACCGCCTCTGTATAGGTACGTCCATCGGTTGTTTCGATCCCGTGGCGAGGATCGGCTTCGCGTAGCCCGGCGAGGGCGGGATCTTCATGATGGAATAGTTCTACCAGGACGATCTCCAGTTTTCCGGTCGCCGCGCAAGCGGTGAGTAAGTTGCCAATCCAGCCATCGTCAGTCGAGAGACAACCGCGGGTTGTTTTTGCAGAAGCGTGGAACATACTGAACCCGTCCTCACGGCCCATCTCTTCGATTACAGCGGCGTTCTCTTCCATGCTCAAGTCGGAGTCGCCGCAATGGGCCGCGTCGACGAGCACTTTGAAGAACGGTTGCCCGATCGCCTCGTTGGCGGCTTTAGTCACCGTCCAAGCTTTGCGGATATCGGTGAAAGTCTTGAATTCGATTCCGCGCAGGAATTCTAAGTGCCAAGCTTTGATACAGCTATTCAGCACGTCGGCCTCGTGGCAAACTCGGGTGTGCAGTTTTACGAGTTGGGCTACAGCATCATCGAAATCTTTGCCGGTGAGCTCTTGTTTGTCTGGCTGCATCCATTCTTCGAGAGAAGTGGACGAGACGTGCTCGATACCATGCTTCTTGGCAGCCTCTAGCCCTGCGAGTAAACTTGGGGCAATCTTGTCTTCGTCAGCGGGATCCATGGGGTTGCCGCCCGCCACCATCATGATAACATGAGGGTTGAGACCGAGGTCCTTAAACCCGGCGAGCATCTCGCTTAGATCATTTTCATCCGCCCCAGGAAACAGAGCTGTCTGCGAGCAATTTGGGCGGACCTTGGACAGTTCATTTACGCGTTCCAATTCCGCATTAACCAGTAGGCGCCCGTCCTCTCCGCGGGGGAGTTTCCCATTCTCATCGGGAACGAGTCCGCCAACGAACTTGATGTGAGTCGGAACGATTCCGAATTGGACCTTGGGTTTCAGTTCTATTGTAGCCATAAAATCGAGGTGGGGTTTGATTTGGAAACGTTTCTGACGGTAACGCGCCTCGCGAGGGCTTGGAAAGCTAATTTATTGAGCCGAAACGCGAATTTCCCGATGTACTGATCGCCAGCGCGGGAAGGCAGCGGATTCGAACTTTGAAAATTGCCGACGAAGGTATTTAGCTTAGATTCCTACACGATTTGAGTGACGCAATGAATGGCGTATTCAGATCGCTAGTTTTGTTCGGAGCAAAATAATCGACTTTGCCCATTTCTGCTAGATTGAGAAAGTGGATAGGAAGGCGTTATCGCTCCTTGAGCCTTTGCCGCATCGTAGTGGCGAGTGCTATCGCCAGCCTTTACCGCTTTTCCTTGGCGTAAATCGAGACTTTGGTGTCCCGGTCGCCAATGATTTCCTTGGCTCGCTTCAGGGCCTTGGCGGTCGATAAAGTGGGATTGGTTTCCTCGTCTGGAAAGAGATTCCTAGTTTTGATGATATCCACGAGCCCCGAATTTTTGAGAATACGCATCGTATCTGGACGAACTTCGCTGACCAGGAGGATACGGTCCCGTTCGTTCATATATTTGATCAGCTCTTCCAGGGCCATGCAGCTAGTGGCATCCAGGTTATGGGCATTGCGTAGTTTCATGATAACTACTTTTAGATTTTCCGCGTCGCTCACCCTTCGCATTTGATCGCGAAAAAGTTCAGCGGCTCCGAAGAAAAGCTCCCCTTCGACATGGACAATAGACACTTCGAGGTCCGAGCGTTCCTCTTTTTCGCGCAGTTTTCCAAGCCGGCCCTTTTTGTCGAAAGCGTATTCCACGATTTCGGGGTTGGCCACTTTTTTGATGAAAAGGGCAATGGAACAAGCAGCTCCTACGTAGATTGCGAAATCGAGTGCGAAAACCAGCCCGGTAATAAAGGTAACGAAAAAAGTGATACTATCGGATTTGGTCGTTTTGATCACCATCCGAAGCTGATGGGCGTTCAGTAGCGAAATGCCGATTACGACAACTAAAACAGCGAGCGAAGCGCTAGGAATGTATCCAATCAATGGAGCTAGAGCAAATGCTGCAGCCAGCACCATGAGACCTGAGAGCAAGCTGGAGATGGGCGTTTTGGCCCCGCTACTCGAGTTCAATTGGGATCGGGTGAGCGATCCGGAGGCTGCCATGCCTGAAAGGAGTCCGCAAGCGATATTGGCCATCCCGGAACTGAGCATTTCCTGATTGCTGTCCAACCGATCTCCGTCACGGGCAGCAAGGGACTTTCCGATCGAGTTTCCTTCCAGAACGCAAAGGAGGGCGATCGCCATGGCTGGAGTGAGCAATAGGTTGATAGAGTCGAAATTTGCCCTGGGCGTTGAGAATCCCCACTCGGCTACATTGAGGCTGGGCATTAGGGCTAGGTGCAAATCGGGCGAGATTTTCTGGGCGAGGGAGGCTATAAACGAAGAAAGCGTTAGGGTCAGGGCTACGTTGGGCAGGGAACCCGCACAGCGTTTCAAGAGAAGATAAATCGCGGCGGTTACGATACTTAGGCCAAGAGTTGGAAGTTGCGTGCTCCCTAATCCCCTGAGGGTTTGGTAGGCGACTTCAAAGAAAGTAGTTGCCGGGGCATCAGAGGTGAATTCGAAACCCAGCGCCTTCTTGATTTGGTTGGCTATGATCAGGGCGGCAGCGGCGGTAATGTATCCGGTTATGACGGAGCGTGAAATGTATTGGATCAATGTGGCGATTCGCAAGTAAGCTCCAATCACCAAAAAGAGGCCGACCATCACAAGTAGGAGAGAGAGGTGCTCGACTGCGTTTTCCCCGGACAGCCCGATCGCGGCGAATGAGCTCATGACCATTACCGAAGTGGCATTTGTGGGTCCCAAGACGATAAAACGCGAACCTGCGAAGAACATCCCAACTCTGGAGGCAACAGCGGATCCGAATAGGCCGTATGACAATGGCAATCCGGCGATCACCGCGTAGGCCATCCCTTGAGGGAAGGCAAGCAGCGCGACATTGAGAGCTGCTCGGGAATCCGCGGTTAGATGAGAGGCGCAATAGCCCGCGGTTGTTTGCCGTAGAGGGAAGAGATCGAGAGATCTCGCAAGTGCCCATTTTTTGCCGTTCTTCAGTTGAGGAGAGGCTTCTGCCATTTTGAGCTTGTCACGATCTCCAGTTACTTGGCGGAAATCCAGCTAATAGTACGGATTGATTGATACGCGGTATTCGCTCGCAACCGCGTCCTTAATAGGATTTGGGATAAGGCTTAATGATTGCTAAGCCGGGCCCATATCAATCGGATAATCCCTGCCATCGCCTTTACCTATTTCTAGGTAACAATAAGGCGATTTTGAGGCGGGTTGAGCGCTCTGACGGAGAAGTCTATTTCGACGTCCTCGGCGATTTGGAACCTGTGGCGCTACAGCTCGTGGAAGCGGATGGCGGGTTTCCGGTGCCCATCGTTGGTGAAAACGGCGATAAGCTTTTCTTTGCCAATCTCGAACGTTTTGATCTCCCGCCACTATTGGCTGATGCAGGTTTAGAAGCGCTCGCGATCGATGCAATCGCATCGCCACAGGCACCTTTCCACCTGTCGCCCGAACTTGCGAAAGATATTCGGACCATTCGGTTGCACGCCATTCGCATTCCCTATTTGCGGTTCAAGGAGACCGATTACATCTACCGATTTCGGACAGAGAAGCAACGGAATCGCCAGGTTTACCATATTGATGAAAGCTCCCAATCGCTTTACCACAGCGAACTTTGCGAGGCCATCAAAGCAGTTAAGCGATCGAAAGAGCGGTCCGCTTCAAGCCCGGCTAGCTTGGACTTTGGTGCTGTTGAGTACTTGCTACCTAGTCATTTCGGCTTTTGCTTGGGAGTGCAAAACGCCATAGAGAGGGCTTATGAAACGATCGCTTCGAATCCGGGTCGTCGGGTATTCATGTTGAGCGAGCTGATACACAACCCGTTCGTCAACGAGGATCTCAAGAAGCGAGGGCTTCTCTATTTGCAAAGCGATAAAGGGGAAGCGGTGATGGATCCGGAGTCGGGCAAGCCCTATTGGGAATCTTTGAGCGACGAGGATATCGTAGTTATTCCCGCATTCGGCGCCCGTGACGAGGATAAGGTGAAGCTAATTGAGAAGGGTCTGCCTCTGAACGCCTACGATGCCACTTGCATGCTAGTCGAGAAAGTGTGGAAAGCGGCAAAGCGATTTGGCGAACAGGGTCACACAGTCTTGATTCACGGGAAAGCGGAGCACGAAGAGACAAAAGCGACTTTTTCGAACACAGTGAAATACGCCCCGTCAATCATCGTTCGGGATATGCGCGAAGCGGAACGATTGGCTTCCGTGATTGTGGCAACCGACTCAGCTGAGCGTCGGAAACTCTTCGAGCCCTTTGAAAGCACGTGCAACCAGAATTTCGATACCGATCGTGACCTTTCCAAACTAGCCATTGTCAATCAAACGACTTTGTTGCGAAACGAAACGCTGCGAATCATCGAAAGGCTTGAAGAGGCGTTGCGGGAGCGTTACGGATCCGCCCACATCGAGGAGCATATGGCGATGAGTAGCAAAGGCGATACCCTTTGCTACGCGACGCAAGTCAATCAGGACGCTTTGTCGGCAGCTATTCAGGAGAAGGCTGATGTAGCCATAGTTGTTGGTGGACGAAATAGCTCGAACACTTATCAGTTGTATCGGCTTTGCCAGGAAGTTTTCGGCGATAAGGCTTTCTACATTCAATCGGAAGCCAATATTCTCTCCCGCGATCTAATCGAGCATTTCGTGTTCCCCCACGATCCTTCAAACCCGAAACAAGGTAGATCGGAGCCGCGTCCCTTTCTGCCCGAGGGCCAGCGATCCTTGAAAATTCTTTTGACGGGCGGAGCCTCGTGCCCGGATGGACTGCTTCAGCAGGTAATCGCGAAGATCAACGGCTATTTCGATCCTTCGGAGCTGCGGTGTATTGAGGATGTGATTACAGATCTTGGTGGATAGGCAGGCTTTTTCGATTGCCAAGACGGAGCTGATCGATTTGCAAATCCCCATGCCAATCTACGAATTCTATTGTAAGGAAAACAATACGATCTACTCGTTTCTGGCTAAATCGCTAGCCTTAAAGGATGCCGTGCCGAAATGCCCGGATAATGCTAGTTATAGTATGGCGAAGCAGGTTTCCGGATTCGCTTTTGTCGGAAAGGCCAAGGACCCGTCTGAGTACGATCCCATGGAGGGCATGGATGATGCCAAGATGGAACGCATGATGGCGGAGCTAGAAAAGGATATGGCGGGATTCGACGAAGATAATCCCGATCCAAAACAGATGGCCCACTTAATGCGGAAGATGGCGTCATTGACGGGCGAGAAGCTGCCGGGAGAAATGGAAGAAATGGTCGCCCGTTTGGAGGCGGGAGAAGATCCGGAACAACTGGAAGAGGAATTCGGCGATGTCCTCGACGATCTGGGGGACGATCTCGATTGTGCAGAGGGTGGACGCCTCAAGAAGCTACGAAAGCACCTTTTAGGACCGAAGCGGGATCCGGAGCTATACGATATGGCGGAATACTGCGACTAGATTCGGTTTTGCGGCCCTTTAACGTTTCCATCCCCAGAGAGGAGAATGGCTATGGGGCGCGTTTGCGGGAAATGGGACAGGATAATCACCGTTATTACGGTAATCGGTACACAAAGGAACATGCCGGGAATTCCCCATAGGGAGCCCCACAGGCCGAGTGATAGGAGGATAACCAGGGGACTTAAATTCAGTGAGCTTCCAAGCAAGCGAGGTTCGAGAAAGCTTCCGATCATCATCTGGGTGGCTGTGATGCCGCCAATCACAGCGATAATTGGCAATGGGCTGTCGAACTGGATTAGGGCAAGGACTGACGGGAAAGCGGTCGCGAGAATCGAGCCTATCGTCGGGATATAATTGAAAAAGAATATCAGCATTCCCCAGAAGGTGGCGAAATCCAACCCGGCCATCGCCATAATTCCCCAACTGATGAATCCAGTTGTCAGGCTGGTGAAGGTTTTTACGCCAATGTAGGTGCGGGTATCCTTGTCGATTTCCTCGATGATTTTCGCGACTTCATTTTCATGGATATTGCTTGCGGTGATGGCCTTGATCTTCGGGCTGAAGCTCCGCTGCTCTAGAAAAAGAAAGATCACGTAAATGCTGATCAATCCGGCGTTACCGGCTAGCGTGCCCAATGCCGCCGCCACGTCTCTAACTATGTTGGCAAAGTCGAATTGCCCGACGAACTCCCGAATAGGCGGCGGTTCCTCGAATGGGAACCAGCCGTATACCTTGTCCACAAGTGGTCCGATCTTGGCCTGATACTGGGGAGCGACGCGAACTACGGCGCTGACGTTTTGGGTGATAAGGTTGAAAAATATGCTCAGTATCCCGACGATTATCGCGACTGAGGCGATGTAGCGAAATGGAGCTGGCAGGCTTCGTTCGTGAATCTTTATTTTTCTGATTGCAAACGATAAAGCGTTGATCAGGTACCAGATGAAGACTGCTAAGATTAGGGGGATGATCAGCTTCTGGCCGATGTAGAGAATGAAGAACAGGGTTACGGTGAGGCCGAGCCATAAAAAGGATCTGGCGAGCGGCGAGTTTGTTGCCTTGTCGTTCATGGAGTTGTAGATAGAGAGCGGATTAGGTCAGGGTGTTTCAACGAGCGAATAAAAGGAAGCTACCGAAATTTTCCACAATTATCGATCCCTGCCCAATACCATGCCTCTCAGCAGCTTCGGAAAATACCCGCGTTAGTGAAACCTAAATCGGGCAAGTTGGTCTCATAACAGTCAAGGTTTGAAGGGGAAATACTATTCTGGAGTAGATTTGAGGAACCCAGAAAATTAGAATGGCCCGGGCTGATGGGGATTCGCCCGGGTTTTCTTGTTACTAGAGTTTTAGTTAGCGCTGATACATCGATTAGACGCGTCCTATCCGCCATTGATTGGAAGTCATTTCCCTTGTAACGTGCCTCAAGGTAGTTTTTGGGATTGGTGCAAATGTCCGTATACTCGAAATTGGTTAAACCCGAGCTGCTTTTGCAGCCGGTCTATCAGCCAGGAAAGCCAATCGAATATGTCGCGCGAGAGCTCGGCCTCGATTCGCGTTCGATTATCAAGCTGGCATCTAACGAGAATCCTCTGGGCCCCTCTCCTAAGGGATTAGCCGCGGGGAAATCAGCTCTGGAAGAGGTCCATCTGTATCCAGATGGTGGATGTTACGAGCTTGTCAATGCATTGGCTCAATGGCTGGGCTTACAAGCCGATCAGCTGATTGTCGGAAATGGGTCGAACGAGATTCTCGAATTGATAGGCCATGCCTTTATCGGACAAGGGGACGAGGTAGTGATCGGACAGGGGTCCTTCATAGTCTACAAGCTGGTAACCTTGCTATTCGGTGGAAAAGTCGTCGAGGTCCCAACAAAGGAATACCGGCACGATTTGAGAGGGATGCTAGACGCCGTATCGGATCGGACCAAGGTCGTATTTCTGGCCAGCCCGGACAACCCGAGCGGGTCGGCGAATGCGAATCGGGAAATCATTGAACTTGCGGAATCGCTTCCAGATTCAGTATTGCTAGTTTTTGATGGAGCGTATTCAGAATACTTGGATGATCCACCTGATTTGCGTCCGCTCATTGCAAAGGGAAAGCGGATCTTCTGTACACGAACATTCTCCAAGATATTCGGCCTGGCAGGCTTGCGAATCGGTTACGGATTTGGGGATGCAGAATTAGTGGCCTTGCTGAATCGAGTTCGGGAGCCCTTCAATGTGAATGCGGTTGCCCAGGCTGCCGCTCTGGCCTCCCTGGAGGATGAGCAATGGATTGAGGATTGCCGAAAGGCAAACTATAGAGAACGATCAAAGCTTGAAAAGCAACTGCAGTCATTAGGTATCGAATACATCGAAAGCTCGGCGAATTTCGTTACCGCAAGAGTGGGAGATGGAGTCGATGCGTTCGAATGGATGCAAAAAGAAGGGGTGATTGTCCGTCCATTGGCGCCCTACGGAATGAAAGATTGGATTCGCGTGTCCGTGGGGACAGAACAAGAAAACGAGCGGGCGATTGATTCCCTCAGTTCTTACTTGAACCGATAGGCGCAGTCGCTTCATGCTGTTAGGTGTGTCTATCCTTGACGTTGCGAGTGAATTTTTCGTCGAATGAGTTGATATTTTTCGGGGTAGCGGCAATCGCGTTCCTTTTCGCAAACGCTATTTTCGTAGCCACGGAATTCAGTCTGATAAAGCTGCGTTTCACGCGATTCGGAACGGACAAGGAGGATGAAGCGAAGGACTCGAGACGTATTGCTGCCCTCCTAGATGATTTGAGCGGCAGCCTAAGGGCGATACGATTTGGAACGACGTTCTGTTCGATAGCGGTCGGCGTCTTGTCCGTTCCGCTGGTTCTCGCGGCTCTTGAATCGCTAGGCATGTTTGCCGATTATCAGGTTCGCATAGGCATTGTTTTAGGGTTCGTTCTGGCTACCGGAATACATTTCGTGATCGGGGAGCTCGTTCCTCGATCGCTAGGGATGCAAAACTCGGTTGGCATCCTTAAGGCTACCGCTCTTCCACAAGGTCTCTTCAAGACCGTATCCTATCCTCTTTACGGTCCTTGTATCCGAATTGCTGAGGCGTTATTGAAGATTCTTGGCTACGAACCCAAATCGGATTTCGATTCTATCGAAGTCGATTCTCAAATACGTTCCATTGTGAGTAGCGGCGAAGAGCTTCCAGAAGTCACGGAAAGCATTCTTAGCAATGCGATGGATCTGCGAAAGCGAGTGGCGCATGATATTATGATTCCCCGGAATCAGTTGAGGTTTTTCGATGTGGAGGACTCCATTGAAGAGAATATTAGAGTGGCTAGAGAAACTGGCCATACGCGCTTCCCTGTTTGCGAAGGCGATTTGGATCGGTGTATCGGGATTGTCCATATAAAGGATGTTTTCCGGACGGGAAAGCCGACAGAAGAGATTGATCTAAACGAGCTGAAACGCCCGATTTCTCGCTTCTCCACTGACGAACCGCTCGAAGCCGTGCTGCAAGAGTTTCTCAAGCAGAAGCAGCATTTCGCTCTTTTGATAGATGAATTCGGCGGGGCTGTGGGAGCGGTCACACTCGAAGATGTTTTGGAGGAACTGGTAGGCGAAATCCAAGACGAGTTCGATTTGGACAAGGAGATGATTTCCCGGTTGGCGGAAAACGCATTTCTGGTCGACGGGCTGACACCCTTGCATGACGTCGCCGAAGAGATTGGCGTTGAACTAGAATCGGAGGAAGTATCGACTTTTGGAGGCTTTATCACGCTAAAGTTGGGCCGCATGCCGCACTTGAATGAGGTTTTCAGGATAGATCGCCTCCAGATAACTGTCGGTAACGTGGACGATCGGAGAGTTATCGCCGCCTCAATTGAGGTATTGTCAGAGGGGGAAACGAACGATGAGGTCGAAGAAGCGGTTTGAATTCCAAAGTCCTTGGCCCCGACGGGGGCATATTTCGTATAATGGCTTGAGCTAGGAGGGGAAAACTGTTTGTGTGAGACGACCAACTTTCAAACGAACCCGGATTAGAAACTAGTACGAAATGCAGACGCATCCTCCAGCGCTGACAATCCAGCGTGGCCTTTTGGGTCTCGCTTGCCTTCTTGTAGGCGGAGTCACTGCGTTTGCCGATCCTGATGGCCAGGAGTTGGAAGCGGTTTGGGATCAAGAGGAAAGGGAATACGTAGTACCCGTTTTAGAGTACTCCTTTGATAGAGACCTAGAGCATGCTTCACCGCCAAACTACAAGTCGGCTAAGGTATCAGGACTGCCGATGGCGCTGCGGCATCGGATTGACGCGCTGTGGTCCCAATCCAAGTTTTTCGCTGATTATGATCGTACGGCTTCAGATTTTCCAGTTGTGGCAGAAGTTAGCTACCGCTTGCGGACTTCGCCCTGGTCCGACCCAGAGCGTATGGCCCGGGCTCGGCTATTGGATGGCACCCGTTTTCAAGCCCTGGTAACACGAGAATTCGATCAAGGACAGCGGTTCGAAATGTCGACCGCTCTGCATTACGGAACGGCGGTTGTCGAAGGATCGAACCCCGCTATTCTGGAGCAAACGAATCTTCCCGCAGAGTTAAGACTGGGATTGAATCAAAGCGCGGACTTGATCGCGGGTGTAGAGTTCAATTCTGCCCGATTGGTGGGAAAAGGAGAGAACGCCCAGTCGTTCGAGCAATCTGCCAAAGTGGGCTTGGGCGGAGAGCTTGGTGATGAACTTTATGGGCAGATTACGGCGGGAAAACGTTTTTCCAAAATGGATGGCACAAGTGAATCCTCGGTGGATCTTGATGCGGCCCTGGTTTGGCAAGCGAGTTCGGACAATCAGTACTCGTTGACT
>JAYZHU010000173.1:0-6552 GCA_036166175.1 Verrucomicrobiota bacterium
GACGATCCGCGCAATCCGGGCCAGAAATTGATCGATAACACACTTGTCATTTTCACGAGCGACAATGGGGCGGAAAAGAACAGCGATATAGCGACGGGCCCGTTTCGAAGCAACAAGGCCTCGTCGTTCGAAGGTGGACACCGTGTTCCTTTCATTGCAGCTTGGAAGGCCGGGGGAGTTGGTGATGGATCTGTAAATACGCCTGGTCAGAAAAATGAAGCTCTGATTGGCTTGCAGGACGTATTCGCGACTTTCGCCGAGATTGTTGGACAGCCGATGCCTAACTATGGATCGGGCCAGAAAGGAGGGGAGGACAGTTACAGTATTTTGGAAGCCATGCGTGATGCGTCGGCCGAAGCACGATCCTTGATCATGCATCACGACCACAAGGAAGCCGGCGAGGATCCTGCGGTAGCGGTATTGCGAATAGACTCCCCCGAAGTGGATGGAAAACGTTTCGAGGGTCAGTGGAAGCTGTTCTTTGGTCCTGCATTGTTGCGTCAAGGGAAAGCAAACCCATATATGCTTTACGATCTCAAGACCGATCAAATGGAAGGAACGAACCTAATCGATCGCTCCGATTTGAAACCATTGATTGAATACATATCTGATTTAGCTGTTCTCCATCGCAATGCTGGAGGCCATCGATTGGCGGAAATGAAACTGGGGCCGCGAATCGAGTTCGATTTTCGATCGAATGTCGCACTGGATGGAGCCAAGGCGCGAAATGCGAGAATAGCGGCGAAAGAATCTTCGGTGCGGGCGACGATCAGCGCCGAGAAAGGTGGTCGATCGCTTTCGAATGTGACGTTCATATCGAATTCCGATGGGCTGGGGGTTAGTGGTGGCGATGCCCATGCAGTCGACGGAAATGAGGCGGTAGTCATTCGCTTCAACAGGAATGTTGTTGTTGAGCATGCGAGTCTACTGTCGAGCAGCGATGATTCCGGCGGTCACTACACTATCGGAGATGGCGCGCCACTATCGATCTACTGCGTGAATGCGGATATCGATGAAAAAGATCAAAGCGGCGTTCTTAGCGACTTGGGTGTATTGAAGGCGGGCCAGACATTGCGTCTCGATAGCCGAGCTCGTTTCCCGTCGGAACATACTGGGAGTTGGACCCTGCAATCGTTGTCGGTAAGGGAAATTAAGTAGCCAGGCTCGCATTACTGGTTAAGCATCCAATAAACGATGAAGATTCGATTATCTATTGCATTTTTATTGATAGCGTCTAGCTCCGCGCTGTTTGCAAAAGAGCTCCCCAATTTGGTGGTGTTCCTGTCTGACGACATGGGACGAGCGGATAGTTCGGTCTACGGTTCCCCCGATGCTCGTACGCCGACTATGGAAAAATTGGCTGCCAATGGCATGACCTTTGACCAAGCCTACGTGGCCTCGCCCTCCTGCTGCCCGAATCGATTCTCCATGCTCACCGGTCTAATGCCGGCCCGCCACGGGGCGCATGCTAATCATACGGAAGTATATCCGGGAACGAAATTCCTTTTCCCAATACTTGACGAGCTGGGCTATACGGTTGCCTCCTTTGGGAAGGTGGCCCACGGGACGCGCGCGTTCGATGGGTTGAACTTCCATTCGCGATCTTCCCGCAACATGTCGGTAGCCGTCCGCGAATGGATAGAGTCCACTCAGTTGGACGAGCCCGTTTGCCTATTGGTTGGCGATCGGCGACCGCATGTAGCCTGGTCGGAAGAATCCACTTACGATCCGGATGAAATCCATCTTCCCGATTATTTAGTGGATACGCCAGAAACGCGGAACCATTGGGCCAGGTATTTAACTGATATCACGGGAATGGATGAGGAAATGGGCCGGATTCACGATATTGCCACTGAATTATTCGGCGACGACTTTATGTTCCTATTCACCAGCGATCACGGTGGGCAGTGGCCTCGTGGTAAATGGAATTTGTATGAGACGGGTGTACGCATTCCGCTTATCGTATCCTGGCCCGGTCAAGTTGCCAAGGCCTCGTGTACGGATGCCATGGTTAGCTGGGTGGATTTAATACCCACGCTGATCGACGCTGCCGGAGGGGAGCTTCCGCAGGAGATCGATGGACGTTCCTTTTTGCCGGTATTGCGCGGGGAGTCGCGAGGGCATCGGGATCGCATTTTTACAACCCATACTGGCGACAAGATTATGAATATATTCCCCATTCGAAGTGTGCGTATCGGCAAATTCAAATACATACATAATTTGCGTCCGGATGCCTATTTCACTAATCATTCGGACCGTCTTCGCAAGGATGGAGCCGGAGCTTTTTGGGACGAATGGGATGAAGCTGCCAAAGTCGATCCCAAGGCGGCGGCGATTGTCCGCGATTACTACACGCGCGAAGAATACGAGCTTTTCGATCTCGAAGAGGATCCAATGGAATACAATAATCTGGCATGGAATCCTGAATACAAGGAGGTTTCGGAAAGTATGCGGAAAGAGCTTGCCGAATGGGCGAAATCCCAAGGCGATGATCTCAAGGCGCACCGCGAACCTTATTCAAGGAGCGAGCCGATTCCGGACTTGAGGGGGCAGTAAGGGAATTGCCCACATTAGATTAATGTAGGAGCGGCTTTGCGCCGCGAATTTGATCATTCGAACTACATCGCGGCGTAAAGCTGCGCCTACAAAATACAGTGATTATAACGTAGCGCTCTTCCCCCCAAAGCGCGGCGCACTTTTCGCAGTGGATGAGCAAGGATCGCCGCTTGGAAGGAATTTTTCGCGTGGCGCATATCTTTTGAATCGTTCGTTGTGTGTTAAGAGCGCATTGAGCTAGGCCAGTATTGCGTTTTCAGCTTGGCTAGAAAGAGGATGCTCTTCATACCGATAATCTTTCTTCCAGAATAACAGCTATTGTCGGGTTTGGAAGTTGGAGGATGGGAGGAAGGAATTCTCATTTTGGAGCTCGGGAAGGGCCGCATATTTCGATTTCAAATCTTTGGTACCATGTGGAAAGCATTCGTAGTCACGATCGGCATCATCGCGGCGATCATCGCGGTATTCGTGCTCGTCAAAGGGCCGCAATTCTCTACGCCTGTTCCATTCTTTGAGCCCCCGGAGTCGGTAACCTCTGGCATTGCTGAGGAAATGGAATGGGAAAACGTGGTTACGGCAGTTGGCACTTTGAGGGCGTTTCAAGGGATCACGGTTTCTTCGGAAGTGCCGGGAACTCTGTCATCCATTCATTTCGAATCGGGGGAAGAAGTAAAGAAGGGACAGTTGCTATTTGAGCTCGATACGTCCACTGAGCAGGCTCAACTGGAGTCGGCGAGAGCTTCCACGGAGCTAGCTGAAGTCAACCTGCGTCGGGCTCGGGAATTACGGGCCTCGCGCTCGATAGCCCAGTCCGAGCTGGACACAGCGGAGGCCCGGGCGAAAGAGGCCCGGGCGGCATTGGAACAGTTGCGAGCCACCTTGGAGAAAAAGCGGATACGGGCTCCATTCAACGGCCGGCTTGGAATCCGTCAAGCGGACTTGGGCGAGTATTTAAATGCAGGCGCGCCGGTCGTGACCTTGCAATCGGTGCATCCGATCTACGTCGATTTTTCTTTGCCACAACAGGAACTGAGCAAGGTGAACGACGGGTACCGGCTAAGGCTCAATATGGATACGTTTCCAGGGCGGGAGTTTGAAGGAGTCGTGCAAGCGATCGATCCAGCTCTGGACTTGTCCAATCGCATGTTCCGGGCCCGAGGGCTGGTCGGGAATGAGGAACGCCTTCTGCGGCCGGGGATGTTCGTTAACGTCAATGTAGTACAGCCGGAGACTTCTACGGTGGTCGCGGTTCCCGGAACTGCGGTCTACTATCAGGCCTTTGGCAACACGGTGTTTGTGGTCAGGGATGGCGATGGAGGCAAGGTGGTCGAGCAACGGTTTGTGGAACTGGGCCGGACTAAGGGAGACTACGTCTCGATCGTCCGCGGGATTTATCCGGGAGAGGAAGTGGTGACGACGGGAGCGTTCAAGCTATCCAACGGCGGCTCGGTCGTCATCGATAATTCCAAAGGCTTGAGCCCCGCTTTGTATCCTAAGCCAGCGGATTCTTGACGGTAGCTGAATAAGCATCGCGATCATGAGCGAATCATCAAAGGCGATTACCGATATATTTGTCCGCAGACCGGTCTTGGCGATCGTTGTCAATCTGGTGATAGTAATCGCTGGCGGGCAGGCGATCTTCAACGCCACTAGTAATTCGGGAGGGTTCACTGTTCGCCAGTATCCAGAAAGCGAGAACGCATTGGTTACGGTAGTGACTCCTTACATTGGGGCGGAAGCGGATTTGGTGAAGGGGTTTGTGACGACGCCTCTTGAGCGGGCCATCGCGTCAGCGGATGGAATAGATTATATTGAATCGAGCAGCATTCAGGGGCTTTCGACCATTTCGATTAGACTAAAGCTGAATGTGGATGCTACCAAGGCTTTGGCGGAGATTTCCTCTAAGGTCGACCAGGTCCGGGGCGATCTGCCTTCAGAATCGGAAGTGCCGATTATCAATATCGAAACCGCGGATACGCAAGTCGCTTCGGCGTATTTGCGGTTCCAGTCGACGAGTTTGGAACGCAATGAAGTGACCGACTATTTGACGCGTGTCGTGCAGCCCGTGCTTACCGCGGTCAAAGGGGTTCAGCGGGCGGATCTTCTTGGGGCCCGGACTTTCGCCATCCGTGTTTGGCTCAAACCAGAGCGGCTGGCGGCTTTCAATATCAGCGCTACGGAAGTAAGAAACGCTTTGGCCGCTAACAATGCCTTGTCGGCTGTTGGGAAAACCAAGGGCAGCTACGAGCAAATCAGTCTTAGCTCCAATACAAATCTGACTTCGGTTGCGGAATTCAAGGATTTGATTGTCCGGGAGGATGGCGATCTTATCGTTCGCTTGAGCGATGTCGCCGACGTCGTTCTAGGGGCCGAAGATTACGATACCGATGTTCGCTTTGGCGGCGAGCACGCGGTATTCATGGGAGTCTGGGTGATGCCCAACGCGAACTCTCTCGATGTCATTAATAGCGTTCGGGAAGAGATTGACGCCATGCAATCCCGTTTCCCCGTGGGATTTACTGGTGGGATTGGGTATGATGCGACCGAATACATAGACAGTGCATTGAAAGAGGTAGTGACGACGCTCATGGAAACCCTGGCAATCGTGGTGGTAGTCATCTTTCTCTTTCTCGGTTCCGTGCGATCCATGCTTGTGCCCGTGGTGGCCATACCCGTTTCGCTCATTGGCGGCGTATTTCTCATGCAGATATTCGGGTTTAGCATCAATTTGCTGACGCTACTGGCCATTGTGCTAGCGGTTGGCCTAGTGGTGGATGACGCCATCGTGGTGGTTGAGAATGTGGAGCGGCATTTGAGAGAAGGGGAGGCCCCGTTCAAAGCCGCCTTGGAAGGGGCACGCGAGCTCGTTGGGCCAATCATCGCCACTACCATCACATTAGCAGCCGTTTATGCTCCGATTGCACTCCAAGGAGGCTTAACGGGCTCGCTCTTTCGGGAGTTCACCGTTACTCTGGTGGGTGCGGTTATCGTATCAAGCGTGGTGGCTTTGACTCTCTCGCCGATGATGGCCTCCAAGGTTTTGAAAAAGGGCTCCGAAGAGCAGGGCTTACGGGGCTTCATCAATCGCATCTTCGACCGACTGCGGGAACGCTACCGCAAGTTGGTGGTGGGTACCTTGAAAGCCCGCCCAGCGGTTTACACGCTTTGGGGATTCATCACACTTCTAATCTTTCCGCTCTACATTCTCTCTTCCATGTCGACTGAATTGGCTCCGACAGAGGATCAAGGCATCATATTCGGACTTTTGAGTACGCCCTCCAATTCCACGATCGAGCAATCGTCCCACTTTAGCGCCCAGGTTCAGGACGTATTCGAATTTATACCAGAGTACGATTACTCGTTCCAGGTAACATTTCCAACGGCAGGGTTTGGGGGAGTGATTGTTAAGCCATGGGATCACCGGGAACGGCACATCATAGATATTCGTCAGAGCGTGATTCCTGAGCTTAACAGGATTCCAGGAACTCGCCTTTTCCCCGTATTGCCTCCATCCTTGCCGGGCGGAAGCAACTTTCCAGTCGAATTCGTTATTTCCTCCACTGCCGATACCGCACAAATTGCCGAGCTAGCCGAGAGGGTCGCGGACAATGCGGCCGCGAGCAACCTGTTCGCTTTCCCTCCGGAATTAGATGTGAAGATCGACGAGCCTCAGTCCAAGATTATTTTCGATCGCGATAAAGTGGCAGCTCTCGGATTGAATTTGTCTGACGTAGGGCGAGACCTTAGCGTTCTGCTGGGCGGCAATTACGTAAACCGTTTCTCCATTGATGGCCGGAGCTACAAAGTCATTCCTCAAGTCAAACGAACGGGGCGTTTGACGCCTGAGGACTTGGTCGACATGTATGTAAGGGGTCCTGATCAAACGCTAGTACCGTTGTCGAGTTTCGCAACCATCCGAGATTCGGTAGAGCCCCGTAGTTTGAATCGCTTTAATCAACTTAACTCGGTTAAGATATCGGGAATACCGATGGCTCC
>JAYZHU010000174.1:0-7266 GCA_036166175.1 Verrucomicrobiota bacterium
TCTTGACTGTCCAAATCGAGCAGGAATTCTACAGTACCGGCGTTGTAATAGCCAATTGATTTCGCGATTTTGACGGCGGCTTCGCAAAGCTCTTTCCTGACGTCGTCGGGCAAGCCGACGGAGGGAGCGATTTCAATAACCTTTTGGTGCCGTCGTTGAACTGAGCAATCCCGTTCGTGCAGGTGGACGACATTCCCATGCTTGTCCCCGAGAATCTGCACTTCGATATGCTTGGCTCGCTGTATGTAGCGCTCGAGGAAAACCGCTGGATTGCCGAATGCCCGCTGCGCTTCTCCTTGGGCCTCTTCCAGGAATGAGTCTAGATCTTTGGGGTCCCTGACTACCCGCATCCCCCTGCCGCCACCGCCAAAGGCGGCTTTAATAATCAGGGGGAAACCGATCTTATTAGCTATTTTGCGGGCCTCGCGTGGGTCTGAGACGGGGTCCTGGGTGCCTGGCAGTGTCGGAACGTCTGCCTTGTCAGCGATCTTACGTGCCTCGATCTTATCGCCCATTCGTTTGAGTAGCTTGGGATTGGGGCCGACGAAAGTGATGCCATTGTCCTCGCATGCCTGTGCGAAATCCGCGTTTTCGGAAAGGAATCCATAGCCGGGATGGATGAGTTCGACGTCGTTGTCTTTGGCAATCTCGAGAATGGTGTCGATGTCAAGATAGGCGGCTACGGGGCCTTTGCCTCGGGCCAGCAAGTAAGCTTCATCAGCTTTGAATCTATGAACGCCGAAGCGATCTTCGTGGGCATAAAGGGCGACCGTGCGACAACCGAGTTCCGTGGCGCTCCTAAAAATTCGGACAGCGATTTCACTTCTATTGGCGGCGAGGAGTTTTTTCATATGACTTTGATTTCCGATAGTCGGGAACTGAAGTTAGGCTATCGGGAAGAGTCAAGGCACAGCAGACGCTATTTCGTGCGAATCTTCAATTGCCAATCCGCACTTCTTGATCTTGGCTGAATGGCATGTTCGATCCTGTCGAAAAATTGAGGGAGCATCTACGCTATCCGAGCGTGTCCACGGACTCGAAATTCAAAGAGGGCATGGATGGTTCGCGCCGATTCCTTGAAGGCCTGTTTACTGATATGGGTCTAGGTGTTGAAGTGGTGAATACGCCTATGCATCCGATAGTGCTCGCTCGTCGAGAGGGTGATCCGGAGTGGCCCCACGTTCTTATCTACGGGCACTACGATGTGCAGCCCGCCGATCCCCTGGGAGAGTGGCAAAGCGACCCCTTTGATCCTGTCATTAAGGATGGCCGGCTCTTTGCCAGAGGAGCTGCGGACAATAAAGGACCGCAAATGGCTCATGTGGCAGCGGTAGCTCAAGCGTTTGAAGAAAATCCGGAATTGCCATTGAGAATCACGTTTCTCATCGAGGGGGAGGAAGAGATTGGAAGTCCCAGTCTTAAGCCCTTCTTGGAATCGCGAAAAGAATCGTTCGCAGACGTGGATATGGTGTTGCTCTCGGATACCTTGAGCCCGACGGAAGAGCAAATCGTCGTAACGGTAGGTTTGCGAGGCATCGCTGTGCTGGACGTCGAGGTTAAAGGTCCGAATGTGGACTTGCATTCAGGGCTCCATGGTGGGGCGGTATACAATCCCGTTCAGGCCTTGTGCGAGATCTGTGCGTCGCTCCATGATGATGACAATCGCGTAACTGTTGAAGGATTCTACGAAGGCGTTACGGATGTCGAAGATTGGGAACGGGACGAGCTCGCTAAGTTGGAAGCTGACGAGAAAGCTTACAAGGAAACGCTTGGAGTCGATTGCCTGCATCCACTGGATGGTTACACACCATTCGAGGCTACACGGTATCTCCCGACTCTGGAATTTAACGGCATAGGTGGTGGTTATCAAGGAGAGGGTAGCAAGACGATTGTTCCCTCAAAGGCGATGACGAAGATCTCTTGCCGTCTTGTCGGAAATCAGGATCCGAAAGCGATAGGAGATCGTGTGAGACAGGCCATCCTGGATAGAGCGCCTTCTGGAGTCTCCATAAGTGTCAAGATGGGCCATGAAGGAACTCCTTATTTAGTTACACCCCCAGGTCGTCCAAATTCTCCAGCGGACATGCCCGATCGGCTTGTCCATGCATTTGAGGCAACCACCAGCGCGATCGGTGAAGCTTTTGGACGTCCACCGCTCTTTTTACGAGGGGGCGGGAGCATCCCCATTATTGCCGACTTCAAGAGTATTCTCGGACTGGATTCGGTTATGATAGGACTTTTTCTCCCCGAAGACAATTTGCATGCTCCCAACGAGAGCATGAATCTCGACGTGCTGAATCGCGGGATCGAAGCCTCGAAGAGGATTCTCTTGTCCATTGCTCAGTATGGATAGGGAGTTGATACCAGCAAATTCTTCAGCGAGCGGGAATCGTTCTTCTCGATCGGAGATCTTCGCGAGTCATTGAATGGTGGCGACAAGCCATCCTCTGGTATCGCAAGTGGGTTTGGATATCCTCAAGGATGGCGGTATAGCGATGGATGCAGCCATTGGCTCCAACGCTGCCTTAGGGCTGATGGAGCGCGTTAGCAATGGTATCGGTGGCGATCTATTCGCCATTGTCTGGGATCCCAGGTCGGAACGATTGCGGGGGTATAATGGAAGTGCCCGTTCGCCATTGGGTCTTGCCAAAGAGACTATTTGGCAAGTGCTCGCTATCTACTCTGGGGTGTGTGGACGGCTGGTACCAGCTTCATGGCGAATTCGGGAATCT
Organism: Verrucomicrobiota bacterium; assembly: GCA_036166175.1. GTDB lineage: Bacteria > Verrucomicrobiota > Verrucomicrobiia > Opitutales > Opitutaceae > Pelagisphaera. Next base: position 2,733 of record JAYZHU010000174.1, read on the forward strand.
GCCGATGGAGAGAGTGCTGAAGCCCGCAATCGGATACGCCTTTGACGGCCACCCCATCCCGGAAATTATCGCGAGATCGTGGAGAGGCGAGATAGAACCGCGAAGCAAAGATCCAGAACATTATCCGGGTTCATTAGATACTTTCGCTCCAGGAGGAAAATATCCGGGAAAGAGAGATGTCTGGAGAAATCCTGCTCTCGGCGAGACTTTGGCCTCGATTGCGGAAAACGGCCCTGACGCTTTCTACGGAGGTCCGATTGCAAAAACGATCGACGCCTACATGAAGCGCATCGGGGCGTTTCTGTCTTACGAGGATTTAGCCAGTCACGAGGGGGCTTGGATTGACCCGATTTCGACAAATTATAGAGGTTGGGATATATGGGAGTTACCGCCCAATGGCCAAGGAATAGCCGCTCTTCAGATCCTCAATATTCTCTAGGGGTATGATCTTGCGGATTTCGGATTCGGGTCCACCGAACATCTGTACGCATTCATTGAGGCCAAAAAACTGGCCTACAAAGATAGAGCTAAACTCTACGCGGACCCGGACTTTTCTGATACACCTGTGGAAATGCTCATTTCCAAAGACTATGCAGCTGAGAAGCGGGGCCTCATCGATCCCCAGAAAGCGTCGCCAAGCTACTGCCCAGGAGTCTTGGAGCGTGGAGATACGGTTTATCTCTGCTCGGCGGATTCAAGTGGCATGATGGTTTCGCTAATACAGAGCAATTTTATTGGCATGGGTTCGGGAGTTTGCATTCCCGAGTTGGGATTCGGATTTCAGAACCGGGGAGCGTCATTTAACTTCCAATCCGGTCACGCAAATGAATACGCGCCCGGTAAACGACCTTTCTATACGATTATTCCAGCCTTCGTGACGGAGGGTGGAAAGCCGTTGATGGCCTTTGGAGTGATGGGAGGAAGCATGCAGCCTCAAGGGCACGTCCAAGTTATAGTCAATTTGAAGGATTTCGGCATGAATTTACAGGAGGCGGGAGATGCCCCGCGAGTGAATCATGTCCGATCCTCGCAGCCATTTGGATCGCCCGGCAAGATGACTGATGGCGGAATTTTGTATCTAGAAAATGGATTTAGCGAAGTCGTCCGGTCCGAATTGGCTGGAATGGGGCATCAAATCGATATGATCTCGGGCAGGGAACTATTTGGGGGATACCAGGGGATCCGTCAGGATCCGACGACAGGTGTTTATGTTGGGGCATCCGAAAGCAGGAATGATGGCCAGGCAGTAGGGTATTAAGTGGGCATTCCAACCTGAACACGGAAGAATAGGAATCTGCCTCGAAGCCTATCCTGATTTTTACGTGAGTTCGCCCGTTATCCAAAACTATTAGGGAGCGCCGCTGGGGTCCAGCATTACGCGCCGCTGCGACGGTAGGTCTGCATCAAATCGAGAATCGATTCGCGTACCCCAAATAGGGAGTGCCGTATATCCAACTGCCAATTCTCGTGCTTAGTTTGAAGGGATTTAGCCGCTTCCAAGGTGGATATCGTCAAATGTACGAGATGAAGAGCTCGCTTCAACGTGGCGACAACAAACCCTGGTTCGGGATTAACGCCGCGGGCCACTTCCTCCAGAGAGCCGATGAGCTTACTGACAGTCATTTGGGAATGCCATAAAAGCTGGTTCCATGGGTTGCTATCCTCGTCGTTCAGAAGTTTTCGAGATTCCGTTTCAAAGAAGATCCGCGAAGTTATATCCATCATCTCGGAAATTAGAGGGTGATTGGGCAGGTATTCTTCGGGATCGTTCTCCTCTTCTTGAAAAAGCCCACTCTCAGTTTGCGATTCCCAGTCATCAGCCTCAGTTTCGGTATATTCAACACTTTCGATTTCCCAGCCCATCGCCTCCGCTACCAGTTCTTCGCAATTGGGGTCGTCCCCATACTTTTCGAATAGCTCTAGAAGCATATCGCTGCGCGCGTCTGACTTCTGCAGAAAAGCTTCCCACTGAAATTCGTTCATCTCCTCGGTAGCTGGAACTTCGTCCGCGTCCTCAGATTCTATCGCCTGAGACAGGTTATCCATAAAGTCGAACATCGCTTGCTGATTTTTCAACCGCTGGTCGACTTCGTCGGTTTCCGACAGGGTCCAGGTGGGCAAAGACACGCTCCATTCAAAGTCCGTTGTCTCAATTAGGACCCGTCCATTGCGTTCGCTAAACCATTCTAGATAGAGACAATTTCCGATGATGTAAGGGTGCTTGCCTTTACCGAATTGGCCGATGATTTCCTCGGGATCGATCAGAATCTTGACTTTCTTGGAAGCGGTCATGTCTCCCACCACTCCGTCCTGGAAAACATCAAGGCCGGCATAGTCGCCTTCAATCGGTTCTGGATTTTCGAATACAAGTTTCGTGCCCGCCAAGTCGCGATAGCAATTTCCACGAAGCTTCAACTCCAGAGGCCGGTTCAATCCTTTCAGCCAGATGAGCCCAACGACGTATCCCGGGTTTCGGTTGTGAATCTCTCCTTTGACAACGAATTGGTCGATCCTCCAAGCCATTGAATGAAATCTAGAGGCACCAAAATGTCTGTCAATCACCCGCATCGAACTTCTATCCGGAACTTGGTTAAAATAGAATGAAAGGCAGTTTTAGGCTGAAGGCCGTTGCTTTCTGAGGAGCGAGGAATTGGGATAGGCAACAATGAGCACGTGCATTAAACTGTTGGAAAAACTTGTAGCCATACCCAGCGTCAATCCAGTTTATGGGGGCCCCGGCGAAGCGGATGTAGAGGCATTTGTCAGTAGTTGGCTTTCCGAAAGAGGAATCGATTTCATTTGCCAGGAAGTTTTTCCCGGAAGGCGCAATGTGGTAGCCCACGTAGGATCGATTGATAAGCCTTCAGTTCTAGTCGAAGCTCATATGGATACGGTTGGCGTGGATGGCTGGGCGGCTGGAGATCCGTACAAGCTAGAATGCCAGGATGGAAAATGGTATGGCCGAGGCTCGTGCGATACCAAAGCGAGTTTGGCGACCTTCCTTTTGCTAGCAGCCCGTTGCAAAGAGAGGGAAGGCGAACTGAATCGCAGCTTGGTGTTTGCGGCGACCGCTGACGAAGAGGCTGCCCAACTGGGAGCCTATAAGCTAGCCGAGCTAAAGGCTCGTTTCGATATTCAAGGCGCCCTAACTGGAGAGCCAACGCGAAGTGCTATAGTGACCAAGCACAAAGGAGCGTGTCGTTACACGATTCAAGCCCGGGGCAAGGCTGCTCATGGTTCCACTCCTCAACTGGGAGAAAACGCGATTTATAAAATTGCTAGACTTTTAGAGAAACTGGAGCGGTTAGCGGAATTGCTCTCCTGGGAAGACAATCGAAAGCCCATTGAGCGAGGCAGCCTGAACGTGGGACGAATTTCCGGGGGAATTGGTTTCAACATTGTACCCGACAATTGTTCTATAGATCTGGATCGCAGGTTGGGCATTTGCGAGGAAATGGAAGAGGCTCGGGAAGCGATCGAAGTGATCGCCAAGACGGAGTGTGGGGCGAGCCTCTCCACGGTTTTAGAGCGGCCGTCGTTGAATACCGACAATCAGGACTGGTTTCCCCAGGCTCTAGCCAAGAGCGCCCTTGAATCGGGGATCGATTCCGGTTTTGGCGAAGCCGCTTTTATGACCAATGGCGTTGCTTATGCTAGCGCGGGTATACCAACTGTGGTCTTCGGTCCCGGGGACATTGATCAAGCGCACAAAGTGGATGAATACATTGAAGAGGGAGAGATGGAACGGGCCCTCGAGATATTGGAGTCGTTCTTCCTGTCCTAGGAATCTTACTACGTTGTCTGCGGTCGTGATCCCCTTCTGTGTGATATCCAAAATTTGCGTAAATCGCTCGCTCATGCGAGAATAGCTAAACCTGAACGTTCCTGATCCGTTTTACTCGTTGGGAGTTTGGGTGCAGATTAGATCGATGGTTTTCGGGATTCTAGCGACATTGGCATTGGGGATAATCTCCGTTTTCTACGTTATGCAAAGCCTTAACGAGAAACGCCGCGTTCGGGTCAAAGTACTGGATGTCGTTGATGAAACTCGGGTGCGGGTGCTTGAAGAGGGAGTAGAGCGCGAAGTGGTCCTGGCAGGTATAACCTATCCAACCGGGGATAAGAAATCGATCAACGATGGCAGATGGATGATCGAAACGGTTGCCAAAGAGTTTTTCTTCAACATGGAAGTTGTGGAGGAGTATCAAGACACTCGGCATGTAACGCTCTACGCTCTAGGAGAGGAATCGGTAAACGAGCTGATGCTCCGAAAGGGTTATGCTTGCTATTCAGCTATGGGGATCGGTTCCCAGGAGGCGATACTCGAAGCGGAAAAATACGCCAAGGATAACCGCATAGGAATCTGGAATGCCCAAAGAGAGCTTTTTAGGAACGCTATCAGCACCATGAGTAAGGCGGCGGATCGGGAAGGGCAGCCTGTAGCGTTTTCCTAGATCCGGAATAGACGAGGGTTCCTTGGGATTAGCGCGGATGCATTGACATTCGTGTAGGGCAATAGCGATGATTGTAGCCG